>CAZZZJ010000408.1:1470-3827 GCA_964658355.1 Beijerinckiaceae bacterium | reverse complement strand
AGTTCGCCGTCGTCCGCGCCGGCCTGAACTACAAGTTCGGCTCGTACTAGGACCTGCCGGACCCGGCCCCGCCACGAGCGGGGCCGACCGACACGTCAGAAAAGCCCGGCCGAAAGGCCGGGCTTTTTTCGTGAAAGAAGGCTTCGTCGCGGAGCGAAGATTTCGTCTGCGCCCCTGACAAAGCCTGGGCGTGTACCCCATCTCTTGTCGTGTCCAGGCGGCGCTCGATGCCGCGGGTTCGACTCGAGGAGGACGACTCCATGAACAGCGAAGAACGCGACGTCATCTCCGGCATCTTCCAGCGGCTGGAGCAGGCTTCGAGCCAGCCCCGCGACGCGGATGCCGAGCGCTTCATTGCCGACAAGCTTCGGGCCCAGCCCTACGCGCCCTACGCCATGGCTCAGCTCATCTACGTGCAGGAAGAGGCGATCAAGAGCCTGAACCAGCAACTCGAGCAGGCTCGCCAGCAGCAGGCGCAGCCGCAATCCGGGGGCGGCGGCTTCTTGTCGAGCATCTTCGGCGGCGGCTCGCAGCGTCAGGACCAGCCGCCTCAGCAGCGCCCGGGCGGCGCCTGGGGCAATCAGGGCGGCGCGCCGCAGGGATATCAGCAGCAGGGCCAGGGTTATCCGCAGCAAGGCTATCCGCAGGGCGGCCCGCAGCAGGGCGGCCCGTGGGGTGGACAGCAGCAGGCGCCGGCGCGGGGCGGCGGCTTCATGGCCACCGCTCTGCCGATGGCGGCCGGCGCCGCGGGCGGCATGCTGCTCGGCAGCGCACTCTCCAACGCCTTCGCCGGCGGCCATTCCAGTCTCGGCAGCGCAGCCGCGGCGGGTCTGGGCGGCGGAACGACGGTCGAGAACAACTATTTCGGTTCCGATGCCGGAGGCACGCAGGATTTCGGCGCGCCGCTCGGCGGCGGTAGCGATACGGCCTTCGACGGCGGCAACGACGACTTCGCCGGCGACCTCGGCAGCGGCGATGACAGCGACTGGACCTGAACGCACTGTCCGGTAGGAGCGCTATCCTTCGGGATCATCGCTCGCGCCGGGCGACATCTATCGTGACGAAAGAACGGGCTCGGGTCTCCTAGCAAGGCAGCCAGAGCCCGTTCGCTTTTGGTCCGCGACCTACAAAACCTCGACTCGCGTCCCCACCGGCACGCGTTCGTAGAGATCGACCACGTCGTCGTTCATCATCCGGATGCAACCCGACGATACGTTTTGTCCGATCGTGTGCGGCTCGTTAGTCCCGTGGATGCGATAGAGCGACGAGCCCAGGTATAGGGCGCGCGCGCCGAGCGGATTGCCGGGCCCGCCTTCCATGTGGCGCGGCAGGTCGGGCCGACGGGCCAGCATCTCCGGCGGCGGGGTCCAGTCCGGCCACTCGGCTTTCCGGCTGACCGACTTGAGGCCCGACCAGGCGAAGCCCGGGCGTCCTACACCGATACCGTACCGCATCGCCCGTCCGCCGGGCTGGACGAGGTAGAGATACTTCGCGGGGGTGTCGATCACGATCGTTCCCGGACGCTGATGGCCGGGGAATTCCACTTCCTGCCGGGCGTAGCGCGGGTCCGGTGCGCGTGCGATCCGATCGGCCTCGGCGGACGGAGCCTGGGGCAGCGCCGCGTAGGAGCGGGACATCCCACCGTAGGGTTCGATCGGGTCGCCGGATTGTGGCGCGCTGCCATGGGACGGCGCAGCTTGGTATCCGGGCCGTGCGATTTGACCCGATCGGATGCCTCGCGGGGCGACGCCGCCGGTGACGAGGTACTCGATCAGTCCGCCGCCATAGCCGTCGGACTCGGAGTATCGGGCCTGCGCCTGCGCCCCACCGGACCAGGCTGCAGCGATCAAAGCCGCTCCCGCTACGCACCAACTTGCCCGCATCGCCGCACTCCCGCGCCACGGTCGGGTTCGATGCCGGCCGTCATGGTGACGAAAGTCGTACCGGCTTGCGCGAAATTCCGTGAAGGAACGTGGTGAATCGGTCCGACCTGCACGGCGGTGCGCCGGTCGTCTCGGAGCAGCGTGAATCGACCGTAAATCCGAGTGCGCGGTATCAATCTTCAGCAAACTGCAACCGTTGACGGTCTTAGATCGGAATCGGGTTTCCAAGACGGCCGATTCAAACCAATGATTCAGAAGCGCTATCGCATCGAAGACAGCCTCGGCCTTCCTTCCGCGACTGTCGTCGCGTCGGCCGCACAGCCCGTCGCGGGCGGGGCGCGCCTGGACGAGATCCTGGCCGCGATCCAGGATTTGCGCCGCATCACCCAATCGAGCGCCGGCGAGACCATCGAGGCGTGCCGCCGCGAGCTGTCCGAAGCCTTCGCGATGCGCTCCGAGCTCGACGTCATGAAG
>CAZZZJ010000408.1:0-1370 GCA_964658355.1 Beijerinckiaceae bacterium | reverse complement strand
CGCTCGCTCCTGAACGGACCGAAGCTCGACGAGGATCCCGGCCATGTCGACCAGTCGGATATCGACGCGTTGTTCGGCTGAGTTTCAATCGAACTCTTCCCGTAACGCTGAGCGGGAATCCGGCGTCCGACGACTCCGCCCCGGCGGCCGCAGGCGATCTCGCGAGAGCTTCCGTGCTCCGCGCCCCTTCCCTCCCCAGTTTCGCGGGCTTAGATCACGGCCATGAGCCGGAGAGTCCCGTCAGGTCGCGCCACCGAGGATCTGCCGCCCGAAGATCCCTCCCAGGAGGCCTTCGACGACGAGCGAGACGAGGACGAGCCGGCGCAGGCCGACGAAGCGCCCGAGATCGACTTCGATTTCGAGCCCGGCGCCGTCGAGGCCGGCACGGAGGTGATCCGCCGGTTCTGGACCACGCTGCCGTCCGGACCCGGCGTCTACCGGATGTTCGATGCCAAGGGCGATGTGCTCTACGTCGGCAAGGCCAAGAACCTGAAGGCGCGCGTCGGCTCCTACGCCCGCGGACAAGCCCATTCCAACCGCATCGCCCGAATGATCTCGCAGACGGCGGCGATGGAGTTCGTCACCACCGCCACCGAGACCGAGGCGCTGCTGCTCGAGGCCAACCTGATCAAGCAGTTGAAGCCGCGCTTCAACGTGCTGATGCGGGACGACAAGTCGTTTCCCTACATCCTCGTCACCGCCGACGGGCCGGCGCCGCAGATCATCAAGCACCGCGGCGCGCGCCGGCGGAAGGGCAGCTACTACGGTCCGTTCGCCAGCGTCTGGGCGGTGAACCGCACGGTGAACGCCCTGCAGCGCGCATTTTTGCTGCGCACCTGCACCGACAGCTACTACGAGAACCGCACCCGGCCCTGCCTGCTGTTCCAGATCAAGCGCTGCTCCGGCCCTTGCACCGGTGAGATCGCTCTGGAGGATTACGCCGGCATGGCGGAGTCGGCGAAGAACTTCCTCGCCGGCAAGTCGAACGCGGTGAAGGACCGGATGCGGGCCGAGATGCAGGTGGCCTCCGACGCGATGGAGTTCGAACGTGCGGCGCGCTTCCGCGATCGGATCAGCGCGCTCTCGGCGATCCAGGGCGTGCAGGGCGTCAACACGCAAGGGGTCGAGGAGGCCGACGTCTTCGCCCTCGACGAGCAGGCCGGGCAGTTCTGCATCGAGGTGTTCTTCTTCCGCAACTTCCAGAACTGGGGCAATCGCGCCTACTTCCCGAAAGCCGACCGCTCGATGACGCCGGACGAGGTGCTGGGCTCCTTCATCGGCCAGTTCTACGACACGATGCCGGCGCCTCGCCTCGTGCTGACGAGCCACGCGGTCGAGGATGCCGAGCTCGTCGCCGCCGCGCTCTCGAG
>CAZZZJ010000407.1:1180-3828 GCA_964658355.1 Beijerinckiaceae bacterium | reverse complement strand
TGGCGAGGCTCAGTCCACCGCCAGCCGATACCCGACCCCGCGCACGGTCTGCAGGAAGGTCGGATTCGCCGGGTCGACCTCGGTCTTGCGGCGGAGGCGGTTGATCTGCACGTCGATGGTGCGCTCGGCGGCCAGCCCGCCGCTGCCGGCCAGCACCTCGCGCTCGACGTTGGCGCCGTGCGCACCGGCCAGGATCGTCAGGATCTCGCGCTCGCGCTCGGTGATGCGGATCATCTCGTCCTCGCGGCGCAGCTCCCCGCGCTCGATCCGGTAGGAGAACGGCCCGAAGGTCACCACGTCGCCGGTGCCGGTGTCGCGGCGGGGGCCGGACGCCCGATTGATGATGTTGGTGAGACGCAGCGTCAGCTCGCGCGGCTCGAAGGGCTTCGGGAGGTAGTCGTCGGCGCCGATCTCCAGTCCCATCACCCGGTCGTTCGGGTTGGAGCGGGCGGTGAGCATCAGGATCGGCACGCGCGAGGTCTCGCGCACGCTGCGCGCGTAGGCGAAGCCGTCCTCGCCCGGCATCATCACGTCGAGCACCATCGCGTCGAAGACGATGCAGAGCGCCTTGGCCCGCGCCTCGGCCGCGCTGGCGGCGGCCGTCACCCGGAACCCCTGCTCGGCGAGGTAGCGGGCGAGCAGCTCGCGCAGGCGCCGGTCGTCGTCGACGACGAGGACATGCGGCGCCCCGTCGGAGAGCTCGGTGCGGGCGTGGGCGGCCATCAGGCGGCGCCGCCGCCGCCGCGCCGGGCCATCAGGCGCCGGACGACCGCGCGCTCGTCGGGTTCGATCATCGCCATCAGGAAGCTCTCGGGCGCAGCGGAATCTTCCGGCGAGGCGAGCGCCCGCGCCAGCCGCCGCGCCTGGACGCGGGTGAGGTCGGCGGCGAGCGCCGCACCGCTCTCCGTACAGGTGAGGAGGCGCTGGCGCCGGTCGCTGGTGCCGGGCCGCTGGGCGACGTAGCCCTGGCCGATCAGGTCCTTCAGCACCCGGTTGAGGCTCTGCTTGGTGATGCGCAGGATGTCGAGCAGCTCGGCGATGGTCAGGCCGGGATAGCGGTCGACGAAGTGCAGCACCCGGTGATGGGCGCGGCCGAAGCCGTACTCGGCCAGGATCCGGTCGGGATCGCCGACGAAATCGCGATAGGCGAAGAACAGGAGCTCGATCAGGTCGTCGCTGCTGCAGGCGGCCGGCTCGCCGGCAGCGGGGCGTTCGCGGAGGGCGGGAGATGTCACGTGCGGCCCGTGTCCCGTTGCGGCGCGAAGGGCGGAACAGTCGATATACGTCAGTGTCGTTGACATATTCCAGGCCGGTTGATACCCGTCAACCCCGCCGGCGCCGCCCCCGTGCGCGCCCATCGACATCGTCCCCGCCGAAGTGCCCGTGCCTACGGGCCGCGACGATATCCAGGAAGACGCGTCCCATGTCCGTGATCCCGTTCGACGAGCGCGAGGGCACCATCTGGTTCGACGGCGCCATGGTGCCGTGGCGGGACGCCAAGATCCACGTGCTGAGCCACGGGCTGCATTACGGCTCGTCGGTGTTCGAGGGCGAGCGCGCCTATGGCGGCGTGATCTTCAAGAGCCTCGCCCATGCCGAGCGCCTGCGCCGCTCCGCCGAACTCCTCGATTTCGCGATTCCCTATTCCGCGGCCGAGATCGTCGCGGCCAAGGAGCGGGTCCTGGAGGTCAGCGGCCTCTCGGACGCGTATCTTCGCCCGGTCGCGTGGCGCGGCTCGGAGATGATGGGCGTCTCGGCGCAGGGCAACACCATCCACCTGGCGATCGCCGCCTGGGAATGGCCGAGCTACTTCGACGCGGCGACCAAGATGAAGGGCATCCGCCTCGACATCGCCGACTACCGCCGGCCCGACCCGCGCACCGCCCCCTGCGCCTCGAAGGCGGCCGGCCTGTACATGATCTGCACGATCTCCAAGCACCGGGCCGAGAACAAGGGCTACGCCGACGCGCTGATGCTCGACTTCGAGGACAACGTCGCCGAGTGCACCGGCGCCAACGTGTTCTTCATCCGCGACGGGGCGATCCACACGCCGATCGCCGACCGCTTCCTCGACGGCATCACCCGCCAGACGGTGATCGACCTCGCCCGCCGCCGCGGAATCTCCGTCACCGAGCGCCGCATCCGCCCCGAGGAGATGGCCGACGTCTCGGAATGCTTCATCACGGGCTCCGCCGCCGAGGTGACGCCGGTGGCCGAGATCGGCCCCTACCGCTTCGTGCCGGGCGCCATCACCAAGACCCTGATGGATGACTACCTCGCCGAGGTGCGGCCCCAAGCCCGAGCGGCTTGAGCGGGGCCCGAGCGGAAGAGACGCTCGCGCCGCCTGAAGGCGGTCTCGAGGCGCGCCCCGCGCCGCATGGATCGTCCCCCGCCGGTTTCGTCCGGCAGGGAACTTCGGCCGTTGCGGCCGCGTTCTAACGGAACATTCCATGAACGCGTGAGTGCCCGATGACCAAGGCCGCTGCCAAATCAACCGCGACGGACAACCCGAAGACGGATCCGAAGGACGTGTCGAACCAGATCAAGGACCCCGACCAGTGGACCACCGGCGGCGAGCCGATGACCGGCGCGCAGGCCTCCTACCTCAAGACCCTGTCGGAAGAGACCAAGGAGCCGAAGGCCTTCGA
>CAZZZJ010000407.1:0-1080 GCA_964658355.1 Beijerinckiaceae bacterium | reverse complement strand
AGGCGATCATCCATGTCGAGGCCGGTCGTCGAACTGTCGGGGAGCGCGGACCCCGAGTCCCCGAAGCGCCGCTTCGCCGCCGATGCGCGCGGCGCGACCAGCATCGAGTACGCCCTGATCGCCGGACTGGTCTTCCTCGCCGTGGTCGGCAGCCTGCGCCTCTACGCGTCCAAGGTGAGCGGCGTCTACTTGAACATCGGCAACGCCATCAGCCAGAACTGACCGCCTTCAGCGCGCGCCGGGCCGCCCCTTGCGGGTCCTCTGAGACCCGTCGGAAGGTTCCGCGGCGTTGGGCGCCGGCGCCTTGGCGTCCGCCTCCGGGGCGCCCGACTTCGGAGCGCCCGCCATGGGCGCTCCCGCTTCCGGAGAGCCTGCCTTGGCCGGGCCTGGCTCGGTCCAGAACGCCTCGAACAGGCCCTGCATCGCCTTGACGTTCTGCTCCTGGACCTCGGCACCGGTCTTCAGCATCTGCTGGAACATCCCGCCCGAAACGTCCGAATCCGGCGCCGGCTTGGCGGCCTGCGGCTTGGATGCCTGCGACGTGAAAGCCTGCGGTCTGGGCGCCTGCGGCTTCGGGGCCTCCGGCGGGTTTTGCGCCGGGATGAAGGCCTTCATCATCTCGGCCCAGCCCGGCGCGACCGGGAAGGGCGAGGGGCCCGGAACGGGAGCCGCCTTCGCTTCCGGCGCCTGCTGGTTCAGCAGCATGTGGACGATGCTCGCGACCACCGCACCGGCCATCATCGGCAGCATCTGGCGCAGCACCTGGGAACCGACGCCGCTCGCCGAGGAGGCCTGCTGCAGGATCGCCTGCGTCAGGGCCGGCGAACCGAACAGCTGCCCGAGCATGGTCTCGGCCGGACTTGCCGGGGGACGGCCGGCGGCCATCCCGAACATCTGCGACAGGCCGGTCGGGTCCGGGGCGGCGCTGCGCTGCATCCCCAGCGCGAAGGCCGGCATCAGCGCTTCCATCGCGCGGCGCGTCTGTTCGGGAGTGAGACCGAACTGCTGGGCCACACTGTGCATTCCGGCGCCGTTCTGGCCCTGAAGCATGTCGAGCGGGTTGAACATCGCGCCGGGCCT
>CAZZZJ010000406.1:0-3839 GCA_964658355.1 Beijerinckiaceae bacterium | reverse complement strand
GTGCGCGGCGCACGCGAGCACAACCTCAAGAACGTCGACCTGACGATCCCGCGCGACAAGCTCGTGGTGTTCACCGGGCTCTCGGGCTCCGGCAAGTCCTCGCTCGCCTTCGACACCATCTATGCCGAGGGGCAGCGCCGCTACGTCGAGTCGCTCTCGGCCTATGCGCGCCAGTTCCTGGAGATGATGTCCAAGCCCGACGTCGACCAGATCGACGGGCTCTCGCCGGCGATCTCGATCGAGCAGAAGACCACCTCGAAGAACCCGCGCTCCACGGTGGGGACCGTCACCGAGATCTACGACTACATGCGCCTGCTCTGGGCACGCGTCGGCATCCCGTACTCGCCCGCCACCGGCCTGCCGATCGAGAGCCAGACGGTGCAGCAGATGGTGGACCGCGTCCTGGCGCTTCCGGAGAAGAGCCGGCTCTACCTGCTTGCGCCCGTGGTCCGCGGCCGCAAGGGCGAATATCGCAAGGAGATCGCCGAGTTCCAGAAGAAGGGCTTCCAGCGCCTGCGCATCGACGGCGAGTACTACCCGATCGACGACGTGCCGAAGCTCGACAAGAAGCTCAAGCACGACATCGACGTGGTGGTCGACCGCATCGTGGTGCGCGACGACATCGCGAGCCGCCTGGCCGATTCCTTCGAGACGGCGCTCGAACTCGCCGACGGCATCGCCGACATCGAGTTCGCCGACGCGCCGGAGGGCGAGGCGGCACGGGAGAAGATCACGTTCTCCTCGCGCTTCGCCTGCCCGGTCTCGGGGTTCACCATCGCCGAGATCGAGCCCAGACTCTTTTCCTTCAACAACCCGTTCGGCGCCTGCCCGACCTGCGGCGGCATCGGCCACGAGATGCGGATCGACGCCGAACTGGTGATCGCCGACGAAGGCCTCAGCCTCAAGCGCGGCGCCATCGGTCCCTGGGCGAAGTCGACGTCGCCCTATTACGGGCAGACGCTGGACGCCCTGGCCGCGCATTACGGCTTCAAGACCAATGTGGCGTGGGGGCAGCTCCCCGAGGCGGCCCGCGCCATCGTCCTCTACGGCTCGGGCAAGCAGTCGATCCGCTTCGACTACGACGACGGCATGCGCAAGTACGCCGTCAACAAGCCGTTCGAGGGCGTGATCCCGAACCTCGAACGCCGCTACAAGGAGACCGAGAGCGACGCCGCCCGCGACGAGATCTCGCGTTTCATGAGCGAGACCCCGTGCGCCGCCTGCGCCGGCAAGCGGCTGAAGATCGAGGCGCTCGCCGTCAAGGTCGCGATGGAGGATGTCGGGGCCGTCACCGCGCTCTCGGTCAGCGAGGCCCACCGCTGGTTCTCGGAGCTGCCTTCGAAGCTCACCCCGAAGCAGAACGAGATCGCGGTGCGGATCCTCAAGGAGATCCGCGACCGGCTCTCCTTCCTCGTCGATGTCGGCCTCGAATACCTGACGCTGGCGCGCGGCTCCGGCACGCTCTCGGGCGGCGAGAGCCAGCGCATCCGCCTCGCCTCGCAGATCGGCTCGGGCCTGACCGGCGTGCTCTACGTCCTCGACGAGCCCTCGATCGGCCTGCATCAGCGCGACAACGAGCGCCTGCTCGGCACGCTGAAGCGCCTGCGCGACCTCGGCAACTCGGTGATCGTGGTCGAGCACGACGAGGACGCGATCCTCCAGGCGGACTACGTGGTCGACGTCGGGCCCGGCGCCGGCATCCACGGCGGCCGGATCATCGCCCAGGGCACGCCCGCGGAGGTGCTGGCGCATCCGGATTCGCTGACCGCGAAGTACCTGACCGGCGAGAAGTCGGTGCGGACCCCGACGGCGCGGCGCAAGGGGCGCAAGGGCAAGCTCGGCGTCTTCGGTGCGCGCGGCAACAACCTGAAGAACGTCGACATCGAGATCCCGCTCGGCACCTTCACCTGCGTCACCGGCGTCTCGGGCGGCGGCAAGTCCACGCTGATCATCGACACGCTCTACAAGGCGGTGGCCAAGCGCCTGAACGGGGCGCTGGAGCACCCGGCTCCGTTCGACCGGCTCGAGGGTCTGGAGCACCTCGACAAGGTGATCGACATCGACCAGTCGCCGATCGGGCGCACCCCGCGCTCGAACCCGGCGACCTATACCGGTGCCTTCACCCCGATCCGCGACTGGTTCGCCGGCCTGCCCGAGGCCAAGGCCCGCGGCTACCAGCCGGGGCGGTTCTCGTTCAACGTGCGGGGCGGGCGCTGCGAGGCCTGCTCGGGCGACGGCGTCATCAAGATCGAGATGCACTTCCTGCCCGACGTCTACGTCACCTGCGACGTGTGCAAGGGCAAGCGCTACGACCGCGAGACCCTGGAGGTGAAGTACAGGGCCAAATCCATCGCCGACGTCCTCGACATGACCGTCGAGGAGGCCGCCGACCTGTTCAAGGCGGTGCCGACGATCCGGGAGAAGATGGAGACGCTGAAGCGCGTCGGCCTCGACTACGTCAGCGTCGGGCAGCAGGCGACGACGCTGTCGGGCGGCGAGGCGCAGCGGGTGAAGCTCTCCAAGGAGCTGTCCAAGCGCTCGACCGGCCGCACCCTCTACATCCTCGACGAGCCGACCACCGGCCTGCACTTCCACGACGTCGCCAAGCTGATGGAGGTGCTCCACGAGCTCGTCGACCAGGGCAACACCGTCGTGGTGATCGAGCACAACCTGGAGGTCATCAAGACCGCCGACTGGGTGATCGACATGGGGCCGGAGGGCGGAGACGGCGGCGGCGTGGTCGTGGCCGAGGGCACGCCCGAGCAGATCGCCGCCTCGAAGGCGAGCCATACCGGCCGCTTCCTGCGCGACGTGCTCGCCCGCCGCCCGGCGGTCCAGCCGGCCGGCTCGCGGCCGGCGGATCGGCACGCGGCCGGGCGGCGCACGGCGGCCGAGTAGGCGCGCAGGCCTCGCATTCGCGCATCGCCGGTCGGCCACCGGTGCGGCTCGGTGCAACCGGACGATCCGGGCATCGGGCCGAAGCACCCGGCAGGATCTGCCGACCGGGGCCGCGAGAAGCGGCCCGATTCGACGCCGCGCCCGCGCCGCGCCGCCCACCGGACAGGGTCTCGACGGTCACGTCGAACCTTCGCACGGCATCCGGGGGCCGACGGCGCCGGCCGGCCCGCTCCGACGGGATGGCGATCGGTCCGCGATACGTTGCCGAATCCTCCCGCTACGCTTCTCCGTCCAAAGCCCTGAACGGGATGCGCTATTTTGCCGAATGCGGACTTTCCCACGTGGTTTCCGGAACCGTCGATCGACTGATACCCCCCGGCAAACATGCGTCTTTTGCGCAACGGTTCGGCTCTCGTTGTCCAGATCAGAGGCATTCCACTGTCTTTCGCCGGCGCTCTGTAGAATAGTTATCAGCGTTGAGACACGGGCCGGCTTCGTAGGGGGCGCTTGGCACATCTCGCACGGGAGCCGCGCAGACGGCACACCGGCAAGGTAGTGCAGAGGCGGCGGGACGAAGACCGGAAATCCTTGGGAAGGAACGAGAAAATGATGAAGACTTGGCTTGCCGCAGGTGCGGTCGCCCTCACTGTCGGCATGAACACCACCGTTCAGGCCGCTCCGGTCACGCAGCCCGGCGAGCAGGTCGGCCTCGCCTATGGTCCGCTGCCGGAAGGCGTCTACGCGATCAACACCTTCAGCACCGGCCGCGGCGACGCGCGCAACAGCCCCGATGTCGGCGTCAACGTGCCGATCCTGGTCTGGTCGACCGGCTTCAAGCTCCTCGGCGCGACCATCATGCCGGTGATCGCCGTCCCGTCGGTGTTCGTGAACACGAACAACCCGGCCGGCGTCCGCAACCAGGACCAGAGCTACTTCTACAA
>CAZZZJ010000405.1:0-3853 GCA_964658355.1 Beijerinckiaceae bacterium | reverse complement strand
CGGGCCTGCGCTGCCTCGTCTGCCAGAACCAGTCGATCGACGATTCCGACGCGCCGCTGGCCAAGGACCTTCGCCTGATCGTGCGCGAGCGGCTGAAGGCCGGCGACAGCAACCAGGGCGTCGAGGATTACGTGGTGAACCGCTACGGCGAGTTCGTGCTGCTGCGCCCGGTGCTGGCCCTGCACACCGTTCTGCTGTGGCTGACGCCGCTCCTTGCCGTGCTCCTCGGCGGGTTCGGGATCTGGCGCCTGTCGCGGCGGAAGGCGCCCGTCGCCGAGCACGGCCTGTCGGCCGCGGAACAGGCCGACGTCGCGGCTCTGCTCCGGCGCGAGTGATCCGCATCCCGGCGCGTGGCAATTCGTCCGCGGCCGGGGCATGATGCGCGTCGGCGGCATCGAGTCGGCACGAGTCTTGGATCCGCCTTTCGCGAAGACGACCCGCGAAGGGGAACGCGCATGGCCACGGCAACGCTGACGATTTCCAGCCGGAACTACTCCTCGTGGTCCCTGCGCGGCTGGCTGATCTGCAAGATGGCGGGCCTCGATTTCGAGACCGAGGTTCTGCCCGGCGGCGACGAGACCTCCCGCGCCGAACTGCTCCATCTCTCGCCGTCGTTCCTCGTGCCGCGCCTGCGCCACGAGGGCATCGTCGTGTGGGACACGCTCGCGATCGCGCAATACCTCAACGAGACCTTCCCCGAGGCCGGCTTCCTGCCGAAGGACGTCGCCGCGCGGGCCCATTGCCGCTCGATCGCCGGCGAGATGCATGGCGGCTTCATCAACCTGCGCTCGGCCCTGCCGATGAACCTCAAGGCGTTCCACCCGCGCTTCCGGGTGTTCAACGGTGCCAAGGGGGACATCGAGCGCATCGTCACGATCTTCGACGATTGCCTTGCCCGCTACGACGGCCCGTTCCTGTTCGGCGAGCGCCCGACGCTGGCCGACGCGATGTACGCGCCCGTCTGCACGCGTTTCCGCACCTACGACGTGACCCTGCCGCCGCGCGCCACCGCCTATCGCGACGCGATCCTGCACTGGCCGCTGATGGTCGAGTGGGCCGAGGCGGCGGCGGAGGAGCCGGAGGAGATCGAGGAACTCGACATGGAGTTCTGAGGCCGGCCCGCTCCTTCCCTTCTCCGCAGATGGGGGAGGGAGAGGCCGAGCGCCGGGGTGCCTAAGCCTTCGGCCAGGCCCGGATGTCGACGAAGCGTCCGGCCACCGCCGCCGCCGCCGCCATGGCCGGGGAGACGAGGTGGGTGCGGCCGCGATGGCCCTGCCGACCCTCGAAGTTGCGGTTCGAGGTCGAGGCGCAGCGCTCGTTCGGGCTGAGACGGTCTGCGTTCATGCCGAGGCACATCGAACAGCCCGGCTCGCGCCAATCGAAGCCGGCGGCCTTCAGCACCTTGTCGATGCCCTCGGCCTCGGCCTGCGCCTTCACCAGCCCCGAGCCCGGCACCACCATCGCCGAGACGCTCTCGTGGACCTTCTGGCCCGCCACCATCTGGGCGACGATGCGCAGGTCCTCGATCCGGCCGTTGGTGCAGGAGCCGATGAACACCCGGTCGAGGGTGATGTCGGTGATCTTCGTGCCCGGGGTGAGCCCCATGTAAGACAGGGCCTGCTCCTTCGAGGCGCGCTTGTTCTCGTCGAGGATCGCCGCCGGATCCGGTACGGAACCCAGCACCGAGATCACGTCCTCGGGGCTCGTTCCCCAGCTCACGATCGGCGGCAGGCTGGCGGCGTCGAGCCGGACTTCCTTGTCGAAATGCGCGCCCTCGTCGGTGACGAGGCTTTCCCAGTAAGCCCTGGCCCTCGCGAAGGTCTCGCCTTTCGGCGCCATCGGCCGGCCCTCGCAATAGGCGTAGGTCGTGGCGTCGGGCGCGACGAGGCCGGCGCGCGCGCCGCCCTCGATCGACATGTTGCAGATCGTCATCCGGCCTTCCATCGACAGCGCGCGGATCGCCTCGCCGGCATATTCGATGACGTGGCCGGTGCCGCCGGCGGTGCCGATCTCGCCGATGATCGCGAGCACGATGTCCTTGGCGCTGACGCCGGCCGGCAGCACGCCGTCGACCGTGACGCGCATGTTCCTGGCCTTCTTCTGCAGCAGCGTCTGCGTGGCGAGCACGTGCTCGACCTCCGAGGTGCCGATGCCGTGGGCCAGCGCTCCGAACGCGCCGTGCGTGGAGGTGTGGCTGTCGCCGCAGACGATGGTCTGGCCGGGCAGGGTGAAGCCCTGCTCGGGGCCGATGATGTGGACGATGCCCTGGCGACGATCGAGCGCATCGTAGAACTCGATGCCGAAATCGCGCACGTTCTCGGCCAGCGCCTCGAGCTGGATCCGGCTCTCCGGATCCTCGATCCCCTTGGACCGGTCCGAGGTCTGGACGTTGTGGTCGACCACCGCCAGGGTCTTCTCCGGGGCACGCACCTTGCGGCCGGCCACGCGCAGGCCCTCGAAGGCCTGGGGGCTCGTGACCTCGTGGACGAGGTGCCGATCGATGTAGAGCAGGGTCGAGCCGTCGGGCTCGACGTCGACGACGTGGTCGTCCCAGATCTTGTCGTAGAGGGTGCGCGGGCTCGTCATGGTTGCTGGTCGCTTCGGCTTCTGGTCGCTTCGCGGCGTGTCCGTCGCCGGCGTATGGCCGGCGCGGAGTTCTTTAGTAAGGTTCGAAACGCGATTTCGGAAGTGGCCGCCCCTCGGTGCCCAGGGATGGCTGACCGGCACCGGCTGCAGAGGCGCCGGATCGCTCGATCGGCCTTGCCGCCGCTGCGCCGCGTCCGCATCATCGCTGCGACGAACGCCGCCCGCACCGGGTGACAGGAGCCGAACTTTGACCGCGCAGCGCCCCGATCTCCTGATGCTCAAGCCGATGCTCGCGAGCGTGGCCGAGGCTTTGACGCCCGCTTTCGCCCTGCACCGGCTCGACACCGCGTCCGATCCGGAGGCATTCCTTTCCGAAATCGGCCCGCGCATCCGGGGACTCGCCGTCAACGCCCAGGCCGCGGTCGACGGCGCGCTGATGGACCGGCTGCCGAAGCTGGAGATCGTCGCCAATTTCGGGGTCGGCTACGACACGATCGATGCGGCGGAGGCCGGTCGGCGCGGCATCGTCGTCACCAACACGCCGGACGTGCTCACCGACGAAGTCGCGGATCTGGCGATCGGTCTGCTCCTCGCCACGGTGCGGAAGATCCCGCAGGCGGATCGCTACCTGCGTGCCGGGCACTGGCCGCAGAAGCCGTTCCCGCTCACCGCGTCGCTGCGCGGTCGCCGGGTCGGCATCCTCGGCCTCGGGCGGATCGGGCGGGCGATCGCCCGAAGGCTCGAAGGGTTCGGCGTCGCGATCGCCTATCACGGGCGGCGACCCCAAGGCGACGTGCCCTACGCCTACCATCCGACGCTGGTCGGGCTGGCCGCGGCCGTGCACGTGCTCATGGTGGTCGCGCCGGGCGGCGCCGGCACGGACGGGCTGGTCGATGCCGCGGTGCTGGAGGCGCTTGGGCCGGAGGGCATCCTGGTCAACGTCGCCCGGGGCAGCGTGGTGGACGAGGCGGCGCTGATCGCGGCGCTCGAAGCCGGAACGATCCACGGAGCCGGCCTCGACGTCTTCGCCGCCGAACCGCACGTGCCGGCGCGGCTCTCCGCCCTCGACCAGGTGGTGCTGCTGCCGCATGTCGGGTCTGGCACGCACGAGACCCGCGCCGGGATGGGACGGCTCGTCGTCGACAACCTGACTTCGTGGTTCGAAGGTCGCGGGCCGCTGACGCCGGTGGCGGAAACCCCCTGGACGGCCACGGGGGGCCGGGCATGAGTGCGGCCCAGCTCGCCGCAGGCCCTCGGTTGGCCGCCG
>CAZZZJ010000404.1:0-3854 GCA_964658355.1 Beijerinckiaceae bacterium | reverse complement strand
CTTGAGCAGTTCGACGAGTGCGCTGGGAGCCGGTGTCGCCATGGCACGAGGCTAGATTTCACCCGGCACGAGTGTCAAGCGAAGATGACACAAAAACACGTAACAGTTTTTTACGTCGCAGTATGCCGGAGCGTCGCTCGAGGTGGTCGCGGCGGACGGGCAAAGGGCCCGTCGACCCGCGCAGGTAACGCAGATTTTGCCGACCTTCGTACTCCGCGACGGGAATTCGTGTTCGTCGCCGTCGTACTGGCGTTGGTCTCCGCCGTCACAAACGACCTGTCGTGGGCCAGGACGCTGACCGTCGCGGTCGCGCCGAGCGACGGGACCGAGCCGCCCCCGATCCCTGCCTATGCCGACGCGCTCATCAAGGGCGGCGAGAACATCCGCTTGTCGATCCTCGCATCCGACGACAGTGCGGCGGCGCTCCAGGACGGTCGCACCGACTGGGCGGCGGTTCGGCCCGACATGTCGATACCGCGCAACGGCCTGACGCTGGCAATCCCACGCGACCAGACGATGATCATCGCCACGCCGCAGCAGGCGGCATCACCAAGTTCCCGGACCTCGCACGCAAGCGCCTCGGCATCGTCACCCATCGCGACGCCGACCGCGCGATGCTGAACAGTCGTCTCGCCTGTTACGGCCGGTCGCTGCTGACGGAGAATCGATCTGGCCCGCTGCCGCCGCGACCAGCGCCCGTCTGCCGATCCATCCCGGGGCGATCGACTATGACGAGCGCGAGCAACACTCGTTCCTCGACCGGTATCAGGACTGGAGCTGTAGCCTCGCATCCGTCGGAGGCGGGCATGGGTCGGCGTTGGCCTGGCTGAGCCAGCGCCTCGTGCGCCCGCGCCGGGAGCGGATCGACGCGGTGCTCGACCGCCTGATAATAGATCCTCGACACGGCGCACGCCGCGACCACCCGGCGCGATCTCGACGCGCTCGCGAGCGAGACCGACGCGCTCTCGGCCGACATCCGGCACCATGCGCGCGACGACGCTACGGAGTCTCGCGGATTCGAAGCGCTGACGTCGGCCCTCGACGGCGCGCAAGGCCGTGTCCGATGTGCGTATCCGGGCCGGTGCGGTGGTCGAGCCGCCACGGGAAGGCGCCTACCCGGCCGCCCGAATTGCGCTCAGGCGTCGGGGAAGTCCGGCCCGTCGAGGTCGCCGATGCCGTAGCGGCGCAGCTTCGCGTAGAGCCCCTGGCGGCTGAGGCCGAGCATCTCGGCCGCCGAGGCCCGGTTGTCACGGGTGATCCGCAGGGCCGCCTCGATGCAGAGGCGCTCGATCAGGTCTGTGGTCTCGCGAACGAGGTTCTTCATCGAGACGCGGCCGACGAGCTCGGTCATCTGCTCGACCGAGCGCGGCAGTTCGTGCGCTCCCGAAACCGCGGCGGCGACGGCGCGGCGCGGCGTGCCGCGAATGGTGAAACCGAGGCAGGGTGGGCGGGCGTTCGGGACGGCGACCGCGGCGACCTCCACGTCCTCGACGGACCCAAGGAGTCCACGCACGCCGGTCGCGAAGTGGCGGACCAAGCCGTGCTCGGCCAGCGTCGCGAACAGGGTCGCGGCCTCGGTCTCTTCGCGGCCGATCCAGCGATCGATCAACTCGCCGCGCGCCTGCTCCAAGGTCGCCACCTGGGCGAGGTCGAGGAAGGCGCCGTTGGCGGTGAGGATCCGCCGCGACAGGTCGGTGACGACAAACCCCTCTGGAATGCCCTCGATCACGTCGAGCAGCGGGCCGCGCCCCTGGGCCGAATCGGCGGCGCCGGCGGCGGGATCGCTCAGGCGGAGCAGTGCGCTCGCCGAGCTGCCCTGCCGGAACAGCGATGCCGAGATCCGCGTTTGCCCGCGACTCCCGCCAAGCCGGGCCTCGAGGTCCTCGGCCTTGCCGGTGGCGCGAAGGCCGGAGAACAGCAGCTCGATCTCGCGCACGCTCGCCGCCTCGAACAGCTCGACCACATCCTGCCCGAGGATCCGCTTCTCGGGCCGCCCGATGAGCCGGACCGCGGCTGGATTGACCTCGGAGACCCGCCGGGTGGCGGCGTCGACCACGAGCACGGGCTCGCTGCCGAGCTGGAACAGCATGCGGTAGCGGGTCTCGGCGCCGCGCAGGCGGAGGTAATCGCGCTCGAGCGCTTGCTGGGTCTCGACGAGCTTGCGCTGGAGCGAGGCCATGGCGAACAAGTTGCGGCCGATCGCGATGATCGAGCCGTCGGTGCCCAGTCGCATCGCCGCGTAGCGGATCGGAAGGTCGTCGCCGGAGACGGAAGGGTGATTGACCTGCCGCCAGCGCGTGACGGAATCCGGCGCGGCGTCGCGGAGCAGCGCATCGATCTTCGGACGGCTTTCGACCGTGACGGTGTCGATCCAGCGCCGGCCGAGCCAGGTGTCGCATCCCTGACCAGCGAGATCGGGGGCGCCGAAGGCCGCATCGCGGATGATGCCGTCCGCGTCGATGACGAGGGACAAGTCGGTCGCGGCCGCGACGAGAAGCCCCGCTGCCTCTCCGCCGAGGCCAGCCAGGGTCTTGCTCAAGGCGGCAGAGGGTCTCTGCGCAGCGTGGGTGGCCAAGCTGGTCACGTCTCACCACTTCGTGAAGTCGACGATCGAGCCTTTCAACAGGCTCCAGCCCTCAGATCAAGCAAGAATTCCGCCGCGGCCACAGCTCGGCGCGCGTCGGCCGCCGTTGCGTCGGCCCCGACGCGCTCGATATGGCCGGGATTGTCGATGAAGATCGGGCCGCCGACGAGGATCCGCACCCCGGGGTTGAACGAGACGCGACGCAATTCGAGAACGGTCTTGGTCAGTGTCGGCAAGAGGACCTCGCAGCCGAGCGACAGGCCGATCACATCGAACCAAGCGGTCCGCGCTTGGCTCAGGATCTCACCCACCGGTGCGAGCGCCGTGCTCGTCACGTCCCAACCCGCATCGCGGAAAAACTGTTCGATCATCGAGAGACCGAACATGTGCGTCTCGCCGGGACAGAGGCTCAGCAGGATGCTGCGCCCGTCGCGACGCCCGCCGGTCTCGCCACCGTAGCGCCGCGACAGGTCGTGCATGATTCGCTGGAGACGACCCATCGCGATCGTGAGCTCGGCGAAGTCGCAGAGGTCCTCCTCCCAGAGCACGCCGAGATGACGCGCGGTCGGCGCCAGGAGGTCGAGCAGCAGGCTGTCGAGCGCGAGGCCGTCGTCGACGAGGGCTTCGATTCGCGCCTCCACCACCTCGCCGGCCGGCGCCAGCACCAAGGAAGCGAAGGCTTCGATATCTTCCACCGTCGGCTTCCGCGGTCCCGGACCGCGCGTCGACGCCTCCATCCGATGCGCAAGCATCAGCCGAGGTATGATCTCAGCCTCGACCACGCGCGACAGGTGTCCATGCCAGCGATCGGACAGCTGCCGCCTCTGAGGCGGCGCCTGCGCGTCGATCTCGCAGGCCGACGCCATTTCGCGTGCGAGGGAGAGAATGGCGTTTCGCCCCTCGGAGCGCCTCAAGTCATCCATTGGCACTCTCCAATGTCGCTGACGGCTTTTGCATCCAAAACATCGTTTCGCCGGAACGTGAAATCCCGCGCCGCCTCCCTCTGCTGGGGTGACTTGACCTGAACGATACCCTTTCGAGGCGGCTTGGCAATGGTCGAATCGAATAAGAATGCTTCCACGTCATTGTCAGATCGATTTGACGTAAAGCGCGCTTGACACTTTTGGGCGCCGTTTCTAGGCTTCCCGTCAAGCCGCCCCTCCGAGAGGCGGCCCGTCGCAGCAGGGATGGGTGAGGCTATGGGTCCCAGCGACCGGACGGCACGATCACCACTCTACACGTCGGCCGAGCGTGCCCGGCGCGACGCGAC
>CAZZZJ010000403.1:0-3859 GCA_964658355.1 Beijerinckiaceae bacterium | reverse complement strand
CATCCTGGTCGACGACGCCATCGTCGAGATCGAGAACATCGTCCGCCACATGCGGCTCGGCAAGTCCGCCTACCGTGCGGCGATCGAGGGCGCCGACGAGATCGGCCTCGCGGTCATCGCCATCACCGCGACCCTGATCGCGGTGTTCGCGCCGGTGTCGTTCATGCCGGGGATCGCCGGGCGCTACTTCATCCAGTTCGGGCTCACCATCGCGGTCTCGGTGTTCATGTCGCTGCTGGTCGCGCGGTTGATCACGCCGATGCTCGCCGCCTACTTCCTGCGCGATCACGCCCACACGGACGAGCGCGAGGGGCCGGTGATGCGCGCCTACGGAAGGCTCGTCGGCTGGTCGGTGCGCCACCGGGTGATCACGCTCGTCGTCGGCCTCGCGCTGTTTGCAGGCTCGCTCGCCTCCACCGGCCTGCTGCCGTCCGGCTTCGTCCCCAAGCAGGACAATGCCCGCACCCTGTTCATGGTCGAGCTCGCCCCCGGCGCGAAGCTCGCCGACACCGTCGCGGTCTCCGACCGGGTGGTGGCCCGCATCCGAAGCCTGCCCGAGGTGGTGTCCGTCTTCGTGGATGGCGGCCGGCAGGTCGGCGGCAAGAAGGAGACCCGGCTGGCGACGCTGACCGTCAACCTGACGCCGAAGAACACCCGTTCCAGGACCCAGGCCGCGATCGAGACCGAGATCGCCGGGCTGATCGGGCAGGAGCCCGACATCCGCTCCTGGTCGCTCCGCGACAGCGGCCAGCGCGACCTCGCCCTCGTGGTCGGCGGCCCCGACGCCGCGGTGGTGGCCGACGTGGCGGCGAGGCTTCAGCGCGACATGGCCGCGATCCCGCACCTCGTCGCGGTGATGTCCACGGCGCCGTTGAACCGCACCGAGGTCCGCATCCGTCCCAAGGAAGGGGTCGCGGCCGATCTCGGCGTCTCCACCGACGCCATCGCCGAGACCGTCCGGGTCGGCACGATCGGCGACATCGGCCTGAACCTCGCCAAGTTCAACGCCGCCGACCGCCAGATCCCGATCCGGGTGCAGCTGCCCGACAGCGCCCGCGGCGCGGTCTCGCGGCTGGAGAACCTCAAGGTTCCGGCCAAGAACGGCGCCGCGGTGCCGCTGGCGGCGGTGGCCGACATCGAGCTCGACCAGGGCCCGGGCGCGATCGACCGCTACGACCGCGTCGTGCGCGTCGCCGTAGAGGCCAACATGGAAGGCTCCGACGCGCTCGGCTCCCTGATCGCCCAGGCGCTCCAGACGCCGACGGCGAAGACCCTGCCGCCGGGGGTGACCATCCGCCAGACCGGCGACGCCGAGATCATGGGCGAGGTCTTTTCCGGCTTCCTGCTGGCGATGGGCGCGGGGATCATGATGGTCTACGCGGTGCTCGTGCTGCTGTTCGGCTCGTTCCTGCGGCCGCTGACGATCCTGTTCTCGCTGCCGCTCTCCATCGGCGGTGCGATCCTGGGGCTGCTCGTCATGACCATGCCGATCTCGATGCCGGTGGTGATCGGCATCCTGATGCTGATGGGGCTGGTGACGAAGAACGCGATCATGCTCGTCGATTTCGCCGTCGCGGAGATGGGGCGCGGCGTCGATCCCGTCACCGCCATCGTGGAGGCCGGCCGCAAGCGGGCTCGCCCGATCGTGATGACGACGATCGCCATGGCCGCGGGCATGGTGCCGTCCGCCATGGCACTCGGCGTCGGCGGCGAGTTCCGCGCGCCCATGGCGGTCGCCGTGATCGCCGGGCTGATCGTCTCGACCCTGCTCTCGCTGGTATTCGTGCCGGCGGTCTTCCTGCTGATGGACGGCCTCGGCCGGTTCCTCGGACGCGTGTTCGGCCGCTTCGTCGGCGCGCGCGACGAGGCCGGCGAAGCCCTCGGATCCCATCCCGCACCGTCCCCCTTGCCTTGAGGAATCCGTATGCCAGCCAACGTCGCACGTCTCGCCACCGCCGCCCTCGTCGGCCTCGTCGCCCTTTCCGGAATGAGGCCGAGCCCGGCCGCCGCCGCCGACCCGACGGGCACATGGTTCACGGAGGACGGGCGCGCCCGCGTGCGGACGGACCATTGCGGGCCGGGCGGCGCGAACCTGTGCGGCTACGTCGTCTGGGGTTCGAAGCCGCTGGGCGAGGACGGCAAGCCCAAGATCGACCGGTTCAACCCCGACCCGAAGCGGCAGGCCCGGCCCATCCTCGGCCACCAGATGATCCTCGGGCTGACGAAGAACGAGGCCGGCCGCTTCGCGGGCAAGATCTACAACGGCGACAACGGCAAGTCCTACGACGTGACGATCTGGAGCGAGACGCCGGCCGAGCTGTCGGTGAAGGGCTGCCTCCTGTCGGTGCTGTGCCAGACCCAGACCTGGACGCGGGTGACCGACGTGGTCCCCGGCCAGCTCACGGCTCCGACCGACACCCCCGGCGGCCCGCGCTCGGATCCCGAATGGGCGGCGAAGCCGGGCGCCGCGCCGAAGCCGGCGGCCGCCAAGCCCGCGGGCGCGGCGCCGAAGTAGCGGCGCGGCTCGCTGACCGACGCCGTCTCGCCCCCACCCACCGACCCACCCACCGCCCCCATCCTGAGGTGCCGCTGCGAAGCGGCCGCCCCGAAGGAGCCTTCCAGCCGGCCGCGCGATCCCTGGAGGCCTCCGAGGCCCGCGCTGGCGCAGGCGCCTCAGGATGCGGGGGTGGGTGGGATCGCGGCCGTGCCGGCCAGCGCCCCCGCGTAGATCGCGCGCGCGTCGTCGCGGGTGAGGGGACGCGGGTTGTTCACGAGCAGCCGCGTCTGCTTCATCGCGTCGTCGGCCAGGCGATCGAGGTCGGTCTCCGCGATGCCGACCGCCGCGAGCGAAGCCGGCACGCCGCAATCGCGGCAGATCGCGGCGAGCGCCGCGACGAAGCGCTCCGCCGCCTCGGCCTCGGGCCGATCGCGGGCGTCCGGGTCGAGGATCGGCGCCAGCTCGGCATAGAGGCTCCGCGCCTCGGGCAGGTTGAAGCGCAGCACCCCGATCAGCACCAGGGCGTTCGAGAGCCCGTGCGGCACGTGGAACAGCGCGCCGATCGGGTAGGCCAGCGCGTGCACCGCCGCCACCGGCGCGTTGGCGAAGGCCATGCCGGCGAGCATCGACCCAAGCAGCATCCCGGCGCGCGCCTCGACATCGCCGCCGTCGGTGCAGGCGGTCCGGATATGGCACGCGAGCAGCCCGAGGGCCTGCCGGGCGAGGCCGTCGGAGACCGGGTTCTTGCGGGGGCGGCTGGTATAGGCCTCGATCGCGTGCACCATCGCGTCGATGCCGGTGGCCGCGGTGACGGCGGCGGGCAGGCCCAGCGTCAGCTCCGGGTCGAGCACCGCCCAGTCGGGCAGCAGGCGCGGGGCGACGACGCCCTTCTTCTCGGAGGTCGGCGTCGTGACGATGGCGATCGGCGTCACCTCGGATCCGGTGCCGGCGGTGGTCGGCACCAGGATCAGCGGCAGGCGCGGGCCCTTGGCGAGCCCGACGCCGTAGATCGCCTCGAGGCCGTCGTCGGAGCGGGCGAGATAGGCCACGAGCTTGGCGGTATCGAGCGCGGAGCCGCCGCCGATCGCCAGCACGAGCGCGCTGCCCGCGGCGCGCGCGAAGGCGGCGGCGGCCTCGACCACGTGGCTCGGCGGGTCGGCGACCACGTCCGCGAACACGTCGACCCGGCAGCCGGCCTCCGCCAGCGCCGCCTCGGCGGCCCGCGTCAGCCCGGCGGCTCGGACGCCCCGGTCGGTCACCAGCAGGACGTTTGTCGCGCCGAACCCGGCGACCAGCTCGGGGATCTTGGCGACCGCACCGGCCTCGAACAGCAGGTTCGGCGTGGTCTGGAACAGGAACGGG
>CAZZZJ010000402.1:0-3863 GCA_964658355.1 Beijerinckiaceae bacterium | reverse complement strand
CTCACGCCGCCAGCATGTACGACGACGAGTGACCGTTTCCACGCCGGCCCGCATACGGGCCGGCGTCGCATCTTCGCCACAGGGCGCGGCTCTAAAGGCTCTCGTCGGCACGTCCGGATGGTCCGGAGCCCGGACCGGGCACCACGGTACGGCGGGCACTTCGCGCGCCGCCCGATGGCTTCCGCACACTGCCGATCATCGGTGCGGGACGCCGCACCCGCCAAGGAGACGCCAGTTCATGCTCGGCCGCCGCCCCCGACTCGCCGGATCGCTTTTCGTGATCGCGGCCTGGATCGCTCCGGTCGCGCCGGCCGACGCGCAGGTCTCCAACTTCCTCGACGGCCTGTTCGGCCGCAAGGAGCAGCCGGCCGCCGTGCCGGAGCCCGAGGCGGCCCCGGTTCCCGCGCCGGCCAAGAAGCCTGCCGCCAAGCCGGCGGCCAAGGATGCGGCCAAGGAATCGACCAAGGAACCGAACAAGGACGGGAAGTCCCGCGCCGCCGAGAAGCCGGGCGCTGCCAAGCCGGTCGCCGGCAAGCCCGTCGCGGCGGACGCCAAGGTCGCCGCCGTCGGAACGCCGACGCCCGCCCCAACGGCGGCGTCCAACGAGCCGCCGGATGCGGCCACCGTGCTGGCGCAGGCCAACGCCTACTTCAACGGCATGACCACGCTCACCGGCTCGTTCATCCAGATCGCCGCGGACGGGCGCCGGATCGGCGGCAAGCTGACCATCGCCAAGCCGGGCCGTCTGCGCTTCGACTACGACCAGCCCTCGCCGCTGGAAGTCGTCGCCGACGGCACGTCGGTGGCGGTGCGTGACCGCAAGCTCGCGACCCAGGATCTCTACTTCATCGCCCAGACACCGCTGAAATTCCTGGTGCGCGAGAAGATCGACCTCGCCCGCGACCTCACCGTCACCGACGTCTCGAACGATCCGGGCGGCGTCCGCATCAGCCTGGAGGACCGCGCCACGCTCGGCGGGACCTCGAAGATCCAGCTGTTCTTCGATCCCGAGATCAAGGTCCTGAGCCAGTGGCGGATCACCGACCCGCAGGGCTACCTCACCACCGTGCAGCTCTCGAACCTGCAGAAGGGCAAGGCGATCGACGGCAACCTGTTCTTCATCAATTACGGGCGGCCCGAGGACAAGGCGATGCAGGAACGGATCCGGCAGTCGCAGACCCCGTGAGGCGACGCGGCATCCGGGCAGCAAGATTTTCTTAACGCTCGCTCCAGGCAGTTGGGGGAACAGGGCCGGTGACACCCTATCCGTCGTCCGGCGCCGCCTTCGATGAACGTTTCGTCAACCGCCCTTCCCGGATCGTGCCCCTCCATCAACCCGGAGGGCGCCGACATGGAAATCGCCAGGCTGCTACACACCTTCGCCGGCCCGATCGCCGCTCTTCTCACGGCCGTGCCGAGCTTCCGGCGCCCTGCCGCGCCTCCGCCGCCGGTGCTGGACGGTCCGCGCAAGGTGAACGTCGACTTCCCCGCCGTCCAGCCGAAGAGCGCCGGATACTGGCCCGAGCGGTCCTGCATCCTGTCCGGACGGCCGGAGCAGACGGCGACCTACGTCTACGAGAGCCCCGACAAGCTGTTCGCCGCCGGAATCTGGACCTGCAGGGTGGGCAAGTTCCGCATCGATTTCGGCCGGGACGAGTTCATCCACCTTCTGGAGGGCGTGGTGACCGTGACCGACGCCGAAGGTTGTTCGAAGACCTATCGCGCGGGCGACGCCTTCGTCACGCCGAAGGGCTTCTCGGGCACCTGGGACGTGATCGAGCCGGTGAAGAAGCACTTCACCTATTACGGCGCGGTCGATTGAGCATCGTCAGGCGGCCTCAGGGCGCCAGCGATCCAGCTCGCTGTCGATCGCGGCCTCGGTGCCGCGCATGAACTCCGCCGCCGGCAGGCCAGGCGCCAGGGTGGCAAGGTAGCTCACGGTGACGGTGCCGGCGCGGGTCGAGGACCCGGTCGGCCAGTACAGGCCGGAATTGACCGCCACCGGAAGCACCGGCAGTCCGAGCCGCCCGTAGAGCAATTCGACGCCGCGCTTGAACTGAAGCTTCTCTTCGATGGTACCGCGGGTGCCCTCGGGGAAGATCAGCACCGAGCGCCCGTCGGCCACCGCGGCGCGGCTCTCGTCGATCATGGTGCGCAGGGCCTGCGTGCCGTTGGCGCGGTCGATGATGATCATCGGCGAGCGGCGCAGGAACCAGCCGACAACGGGGATCGCGACGAGCTCGCGCTTGGCGATGATCGCCACGTCCGGGACCAGGATCAGGAAGGCGAGCGTCTCCCAGGCCGACTGGTGGTTGGCGACGATCAGGCAAGGCTCGTCCGGGATGCGCTCGCGCCCCTCCTCGACGTAGCGCAGGCCGCAGATGGTGCGGAGGCCGAACAGGATGCCCCGCGCCCACAGACGCGTCGCCGCGCGGATCGGCCGGACCGGCGAACCGGAGGCGGCGAGCACCGCGAGCGGCGCCAGGAACAAGGCGGTCCAGGCGGCCCAGTAGGCGTTGAACAGGACGGAGCGGATGCGCGGCAAGGGGCGTGTCTCTGGGCGAGTCTCAGCGGGATCGTTCGAAAGTCCGTGCGCGGACATACCGCGTCGTTCATGGC
Organism: Beijerinckiaceae bacterium; assembly: GCA_964658355.1. Taxonomy (GTDB): domain Bacteria; phylum Pseudomonadota; class Alphaproteobacteria; order Rhizobiales; family Beijerinckiaceae; genus Methylobacterium. The sequence goes on along the minus strand of CAZZZJ010000402.1, from coordinate 1,244 downwards.
TGAGCACGGCATTTCCGCGGGCCACCCGGTCGCTGCGTCGATCGCACCGCGGAATCGCGCTATCCACCCGCGTCATCCCGAGAACCGCGAGCGTTTCCGTTGCGCCTCACCGTCACGTCCTGGAACATCAACTCGGTGCGCCTGCGCATCGACCTCGTGCTGCGTTTCCTCGCCGAGGCGAAGCCCGACGTGCTCTGCCTGCAGGAAACGAAGTGTCCGGACGACGCGTTCCCGCTGAAGGCGCTGCGCGGCTCGGGCTACGAGAACGTCGTGTTCGCCGGGCAGAAGGGCTATAACGGCGTCGCGATCCTCTCGCGATTTCCGCTGATCTCCCGCGACGTGATGAGCTTCTGCGAGCGGCAGGATGCACGCCACATCTCGGCCGTGCTCGGCCCCGAGGCGGGTGCCGCCGCGGGGATCGCGCTGCACGACTTCTACGTCCCTGCCGGCGGCGACGTGCCCGACACCGCGCTCAACCCGAAATTCGCGCACAAGCTCGATTTCCTGCGCGATCTGCGAGCCTGGGGCGGACGGCGGGTTCGAGGTCCCGCGATCCTGGTCGGCGACCTGAACGTGGCGCCGCTGGAGCACGATGTCTGGTCGCACAAGCAGCTGCTCGACGTTGTGAGCCACACCCCGGTCGAGACCGAGGCCCTGGAACTGCTGCGCAACGAGGCCGGCTGGATCGACACCGCACGGCTTCTCACGCCGCCGCCGGAGAAGATCTTCACGTGGTGGAGCTACCGCTCGCCCGACTGGTCGGCCGCCGACAAGGGGCGGCGCCTCGACCATGCCTGGGTCTCGCCCGATCTCGCCGGCACCGTGCGCAGGGTCGATGTCGCGCGGGATGCGCGCGGGTGGGAGCGCCCGTCCGATCATGCCCCCGTGACCCTGACGCTGGAGCTGTGAGCGGAACGCGGATGGGGCCTGCGCATTGCATCTTCACACGCTCGTGAAGAAGGTTCGTCGACCCCATGCGAAAGATCCTGCTCGCTTTCCTGCTGCCGAAGGTCGTCTCGTATCTCCGGCGCCGCTACGGCGGCGCCCAGACCCCGCAGCGCCGCTCGTTCTGACCGCCTCGCTTCAACGCGACGCCGCCGACGCGCCCGCCCTCACCCGGCGGGCGTTCTTGCGTCCGAAGCCCACGTAGAGGGCAAGGCCCAAGCCCAGCCATACCGCGAGGCGAATCCAGGTCTGGCCCGGCAGGCCCGCCATCAGGAGCAGGCAGGACAGGATGCCGAGGC
>CAZZZJ010000401.1:0-3868 GCA_964658355.1 Beijerinckiaceae bacterium | reverse complement strand
ACTGCTTGATGAACAGGCTCGCTTCCTCGCGGCCGATGCCGAGGCGGTCGGCGAGCCCGAAGGCCGAGATGCCGTAGATGATGCCGAAATTGATGGTCTTGGCCCGGCGCCGCAGGTCCGGCGTCATGTCCGAGAGCGGCACGCCGAACATGGCGCTGGCGGTCGCCGCATGGATGTCGATGCCGTCGGCGAAGGCCTGGCGCAGCTGCGGGATGTCGGCCATGTGCGCCAGCAGGCGCAGCTCGATCTGCGAGTAGTCGGCCGAGATCAGGCGGTTGCCGGGGTCGGCGACGAAGGCGCGGCGGATGCGGCGCCCCTCCTCGGTGCGGATCGGGATGTTCTGCAGGTTCGGGTCCGACGAGGACAGCCGGCCGGTGGTGGTGGCGGCCAGAGAGAACGAGGTGTGGACCCGGTTGGTGTCGCGGTCGGCGTGCTCCTGCAACGAGTCGGTGTAGGTCGACTTCAGCTTGGCGAGCTGGCGGAAGTTGAGAATCTTCTTCGGGAGGTCGTGCCCGGCCTGGGCCAGCTCCTCCAGCAGCGTCGCGGGCGTCGCCCACTGGCCGGACGGCGTCTTCTTGGCACCGGGCAGGCCCATCTTGCCGAACAGGATGTCGCCGATCTGCTTCGGCGACGAGACCTGGAAGCGCTCGCCCGCATCCTCCTGGATCTCCTCCTCCAACCGCGCCAGGATCTGCGAGAAGTCGCCGGACAGCCGCGAGAGCATGTTGCGGTCGACGCGGATGCCGTGCTGCTCCATCCGGGCGATCACCGCGATCAGCGGACGCTCGAGGGTCTCGTAGACGCTGGAACGCCGCTCGGCGACGAGGCGCGGCTTCATCATCCGCCACAGGCGCAAGGTCACGTCGGCATCCTCGGCCGCGTAGGCGGTGGCGCGGTCGAGGGGCACCCGGTCGAAGGTGATCCTCGCCTTGCCGGTGCCGGTGACGTCCGAGAAGGTGATCGGCTGGTGGCCGAGATGGCGCTTGGCGAGCTCGTCCATCCCGTGACCGCCCTTACCGGCGTCGAGGACGTAGGAGATCAGCATGGTGTCGTCGCACGGTGCGACGGTGATCCCGTAGCGGGCGAAGACCAGCCAGTCGTATTTCAGGTTCTGCGCGACCTTGAGCACGCCCGGGGCCTCGAGCAGCGGCTTCAGGCGGGCGAGCGCGTCGTCGCGCCCGATCTGCGAAGGCAGCGGCTCGACGAGGTCGGAGGCGGTCGCGCCGCCGCCGAACAGGTCGCCGGCATTGGGCTCGGCCTCCACTGCGCGCACGTGCGCCAGCGGGATGTAGGCGGCCCGGCCCGGTTCCACGCAGAGCGAGACGCCGACGAGGTTGGCGTGGTGCGCATCGAGCGAATCGGTCTCGGTGTCGACCGCGATCACCCCGGCTTCGTGCGCCTGCGCGATCCAGGCATCGAGGTGCTCGAGCGACAGGATCGTCTCGTAGGCGGCGGTGTCGAACGGCTTGGCCGATTCCGCGGCGCGGGCCGCGACGAGGTTCGACGGCGTCGGGTCCGCCGGTCCGCGGGGCTTGGGCGCCGCGTCCGGCAGGCCGAGATCGGCGAAGGGGTCGATTGCGGGATCGCCGTTCTGACCGTCCGTCACGACCTCGGAAAACGGCGCCTCGTCACCTGGAACATGGCCCGGGAGCAGGCGCGGATCCGGCTTCACCGCTTCCGGGTCGACATGCAGCATCGCGGCGATGCGCCGGGTCAGCGTGTTGAACTCCATCGCTTTGAGGAAGCCGACGAGCTTCTCCGGGTCTGGCTTGGGCAGCGCCAGGTCGTCGAGCGCCACGGGCACGGCCACGTCCTCGACCAGCGCGACGAGCCGGCGCGAGAGCCGGGCCTGCTCAATGCCGGCGAGCAGCGTCTCGCGCCGCTTGGGCTGTTTGATCTCGCCCGCCCGCTCGAGCAGCTGCTCAAGGCTGCCGTATTCCTTGATCAGGGCCGCCGCGGTCTTCAGGCCGATGCCGGGGACGCCCGGCACGTTGTCGGAGGTGTCGCCGATCAACGCGAGCGCGTCGCCGATCTGGTTCGGCTGCAGGCCCTCCCATTTCGCCACGATCGCCGCCTCGTCGAGGTTGCGCTCCGGCCGATGGCCGGGCTTGCCCTTGGAGCCGGATTCGAAGTCGTAGAATCGCACCAGCGGCCCGACGAGCTGCATCAAATCCTTGTCCGACGAGACGATGATGACGCCCGCGCCCCGCGCTTCCGCCTGTCGGGCATAGGTGGCGATCAGGTCGTCGGCTTCGTAGCGCTCCATCTCGATGGCGTGCAGGCCGAAGGCGCGCACCGCATCGCGCATCAGCGGCATCTGCCGCTTGAGATCGTCCGGCGCGTCGGGGCGGTGGCCCTTGTAGTCGGGGAAGAGTTCCTTGCGGAACGAGCCTTCCGACTTGTCGAAGACGATGCCGAGATGGGTCGGGCGGATGCCGGCCGCTCCCTCCTGCACGAACTGCGCGATCTTGGTGCAGAACAGCCGCACCGCGCCGGTGGGCAGCCCGTCGGAGGGGCGGAAGTTGAATTTTTCGGGCTGGTTGATCGCCTGGAAGTAGGCCCGGAAGATGAACGACGAGCCGTCCACCAGGATCACCTGATCGCCGGGGCCGACGGGGGCAGCGGTTTCGTTGTCAGCGCTCATCGGGCGGTCGTATCCGGAACGGGGCGGCGCGTCATCCAGACGTGCCAGAGGCGTCGGAACGCTGAAGCTCCGCCATGCACATGGTCAACAGTTCGGGCGATCGCCCCTGCACGGTCCGCCAGATCTGGAGCGGCGACACCTTCGCATAGTCGTGCCGGTACATATTTCCGGCGCTTGAAAATCGCTGCCATGGGATGTGCGGATGCCGGTCTTTCGTTGCTGGATCGAGGCGCCGACTGGCTTCAGAAATAATCTCAAGACAGCGGGGCGCAGCATAAATGGTTCGTCGATCCTGCTCGAATTCCGCTACGCCCATTCCGCCGATGAACGCGATGGGGGCTTCCACGTTCTCGCGGATGCCGAGACAAGCCTCGCGGCCATGCCTAGAAAGCATGCACCGCGTCGCGTTCGGGATCGCGCTTCACACGCGCTTTCAGCATCTTGCGGTTGGCACCGTCCACGGCCATCGGAAACGGGTCGCCGATGAAGTGAGTCACTCCGACATAGTCGAAGACATCGCGAACCGTTTCTTCGTCGATCGCGATCACCACGTCGAGGTCGCTGCCGGAATGGCCTTCGCCACGGGCAATCGAGCCGAAGAGCGCCGCATGCGTCACGCCGAGACCGCGCAACGCCACCTCGTTCGCCCTGAAAATGTCGATGACGGTGCCCCGGTCCATGGCATGAGCGTAGCCCGAAATCGGTCTCCGCTGAAGGGGACTCAGGTCGCAGCCCCCACCGTATCCGCCATCTTCGCCCGCCGGGTTCCCAAGGGCTGCGGCGCGCCGACCGTGGTGTCGTGCACCGTCTGGTGCTCCGTCTCGGCGTTCACCTCGGCGCCGAGCAGCACGATCACCGTCGAGATCCAGATCCAGGTCATGAAGCCGATCACGGCGCCGAGGGAGCCGTAGGTGTCGTTGTACTTGCCGAAGTTCGCCACGTACCACGAGAATCCGAGCGAGCCGGCGAGCCAGGCGAACGCGGCGAGCCCGCTGCCCCAGGTCACCCAGCGCCAGCGCGGCGCTTCGCGGCTCGGGCCGTAGCGGTAGAGCAGGGCGAGGCCCAGCAGCACGGCGACGAACAGGGCCGGCCAGCGCAGCAGGGCGAGATACCAAGCGTCCGCGGACAGGCCGACCGTGTTGAACACCACGGGGATGACCACGATCGCGCCGAGGGCGAGGATGATGAACATCAGCGCGCCGGCGGTGAAGGCGAGCGAGCGCA
>CAZZZJ010000400.1:0-3869 GCA_964658355.1 Beijerinckiaceae bacterium | reverse complement strand
TGCCGTGGCTGCCGATCTACCTCGCCGTCTGCTTCCTGTTCCACCCGCTGATCGGTATCGCCGCACTCTGCGGCGCCGGCTTCCTCGCAGGGGTGACGTGGCTCACCGACCGCGCGACCCGCCCGTTCGCGCAGGCCGCCACCGGGCACGGATCGCGCCGCAATGGCCTGGCCGAGGCCGGGCGGCGCAACGCCGAGGCGCTGGCGGCGCTCGGCATGCAGAAGCGCTTCCAGGCGCGCTGGTCCGTGGCCAATCGCGCCTACCTGGATGCGCAGCAGCGCACCGCCGACATCGCGGGGGGTCTGGGCGCCCTGTCGAAGGTGTTCCGCATGGCGCTGCAATCCGGTGTGCTGGCGCTGGGTGCCTGGCTCGTCATCAACGGCCAGGCCAGTGCGGGCATCATCATCGCGAGCTCGATCCTGGTGTCGCGGGCACTCGCCCCGGCGGAACTCGCCATCGCCAACGGGAGGGGCTTCGTCCAGGCCCGGCAGAGCTGGTCGAGGCTCTCGAGCCTGCTCGCGCAGATTCCCGCCGGGCAGCCGCGCCACACCCTGCCGGCACCGTCGCGGACGCTGTCGGTGGAGGGCATCGCGATCGCGCCGCCCGGCATCCAGCGCGGGGTGGTCGCCGACGTGACCTTCGCGCTCGAGGCCGGGCAAGGGCTCGGGGTGATCGGGCCCTCGGCATCGGGCAAATCCTCGCTGGTCCGAGCCCTGATCGGCGTCTGGCCGACCATGCGCGGCAAGGTGCGGCTCGACGGGGCGGCGCTCGACCAGTGGGACCCGGCCGATCTTGGCCCCCATCTCGGCTATCTGCCGCAGGAGGCAGAGCTGTTCGCCGGAACGATCGCCGAGAACATCGCCCGGTTCGAGCCGGACGCCGCCGCCGAGGCGGTGATCGCGGCGGCGCGGGCCGCCGGCATCCACGCGATGGTGCTGCGCCTGCCCGAAGGCTACGACACCCGAATCGGCGAGGACGGTTCGGGGCTGTCGGCCGGGCAGCGCCAGCGCGTCGGCCTCGCCCGCGCGCTCTACAGGGACCCGTTCCTGGTGATCCTCGACGAGCCCAACGCCAACCTCGACGCCGAGGGCGAGACGGCCCTGACAGGCGCGATCCTCGGGGTGCGGGCGCGGGGCGGCATCTGCATCGTCGTGGCCCACCGCCCGTCGGCGCTGGCGGCCCTCGACCTCGTGCTGATGATGGCCGATGGCCGCGCCCAGGCCTTCGGGCCGAAGGACGCGGTGTTCAAGCGCGTGCTGCGGGCAGCGCCGACCGCCGTGCCGGCGGCCGTCCCCGCCGTCGGCCTGCAGGAAAGCGCCTGACCATGGCCGAACCCGTCCGCATCCTGACCAAGCCCGCGTTGGGGGCCCTTGCGGGGGGCCTTCCGCCGCGTCCGCGCGCGCAGGCCTCGATCCGCCGCCACCTCGCGCTCAGCCTCGCGCTCGGCACCGTGCTGATCGTCGGCGTCGGCGGCTGGGCGGTCTTCACCGACATCGCCGGCGCGGTGATCGCTCCGGGCCAGCTCGTGGTCGAGTCCGACGTCAAGAAGGTGCAGCACCCGACCGGCGGCGTGGTCGGGCAGCTCTTCGTGCGCGAGGGCGACCGGGTGAAGGCCGGCGACGTGCTGATCCGCCTCGACGAGACGCAGGTCCGCGCCAACCTCGACATCGTGCTGAAGGCGCTCGACGAATTGAGCGCCCGGCGCGCCCGCGACGAGGCCGAGCGGGACGACGCCGCGGCGATCGCCTTTCCCGCCGAACTGCTGGGGCGCCAGGGGGCCGATCCGTCGGTCGCCCACCTCGTCGACGGCGAGGCCCGGCTGTTCGCGGCGCGGCGTGCGGGCCGCGCCGGGCAGAAGGCGCAGCTCTCCGAGCGGATCGAGCAATTGCGCCAGGAGATCGGCGGCCTGACGCAGCAGGCCGGCGCCAAGGAGCGCGAGGTCGCGCTGATCCTCACCGAGCTGACCGGGGTGCGCGAGCTCTATGCCAAGAACCTCGTGCCGCTCTCGCGCGTCACGGCGCTGGAGCGCGAGACCGCCCGGCTCCAGGGCGAGCGCGGCCAGCTGATCGCGCAGACCGCCTCGGCCAGGGGCAAGATCACCGAGACCGAGTTGCAGATCCTGCAGGTCGACGGCGACATGCGCACCGAGGTCGGGAAGGACCTGGCCGAGATCCGCGGCAAATGGTCGGAGCTCGGCGAGAAGCGGGTCGCGGCGGACGATCAGCTGAAGCGCGTGGAGCTGCGCGCGCCCCAGGACGGCACCGTGCATCAGATGACGGTGCACACGATCGGCGGCCTCGTCACGCCGTCCGAGTCCGCGATGCTGATCGTGCCCTCGGCCGATCAGCTCGCCGTCGAGGTCAGGATCCAGCCCCAGGACATCGACAGCGTCCGCTTCGAGCAGCATGCGGTGCTGCGGTTTGCCGCCTTCAACAGCCGCACGACCCCGGAGATCGACGGAACCGTCTCGCGCGTCTCGGCGGACGTCTCCGCCGACGCCAAGACGGGCACAAGCTACTACACCGCCCGCATCCTGGTGCCCGAGTCTCAGCGCGCGCGCCTGGGCGACGTCCGCCTCGTGCCCGGCATGCCGGTCGAGGCCTTCCTCCAGATCGGCGAGCGCTCCGTGCTGAGCTACCTGATGAAGCCTCTCGGCGATCAGGTCGCCAAGGCGTGGCGCGAGCGGTAGAAGCCGGCCCGGGATGCCTTGCCTCGTGCGGTCGAATTCTGATATGGGGCCCGCTCTTTCCGCGATGCGTCCGCCGCCATCGCCGTGCGTCCGTGAGGGCGTGCGATCCCGACACCCTTTCGATGGACGGCCGGTCCGACCCGCGCCGCGTGCAAGACCGATGAAGATTCGCAACTCCCTCAAGTCGCTCCGCGGCCGCCACCGCGACAACCAGCTCGTGCGCCGCAAGGGCCGGGTCTACGTGATCAACAAGACCCAGAAGCGCTTCAAGGCCCGCCAGGGCTGAGACGCCGCGGGCTTCCGTCCGCGACGGAGGCCCGAACCGGGCGGCATGCGCGCCGCCCGCGGCGCGTCATCCCGCGCGTTGACGCCTGCGCGGGAGGAGACCAAGCTTCCGGCATGGCGCCCATCGTTCGCTCTCTTCTGATCCCTCTGCTCGCGACCGTCACGACGGCCGCCGTAGCGGCAACGCCCGGCGTTTCGGACCGCCGACCCTCGGCACCCGCGGAGCCGAAGGCGCAGGACCGGAAGCCGAGCCCCAGCCTCGACGAGCTCTACGGGCGCCTTCGCGATTCCGAGGACGACGCGGAGGCCAAGGGCGTCGCGACCCTGATCGAGCGCCGCCTCGACTGGTCCGGCAGCGCCACCGTTGACGTCCTCACCGATCGCGCCCGTCAGGCGATGACCGCGCAGGATTTCGCGCTGGCCGCGGAACTGATGGATCGCGTCACCGCGATCGAGCCGGCGTGGTCCGAGGGCTGGAACCGCCGCGCGACGGTGTTCTGGCTGCTCACCGACAGGCAATCGGCCATCGCCGACCTGCAACGCGCGCTCGTCCTGGAGCCGCGCCACTTCGAGGCTTGGGCGGCGCTCGGCCGCATCTACCTGTCCCTCGAAGACAAGACGCGCGCACTGAACGCCTATCGCCGGGCGATCGCCATCTACCCGCGCATGCCGAAGCTCAAGGACGCGATGGAACGCCTGGCGCCAGAGGTCGACGGTCGCGACCTGTGAAGGTCATGGCCTTCGCGCTCGCGAGCCTGCTCGGCCTGATGGCGGCCCTGATCGGTGCCGTCCTGGGTGCCGGCGCGGTGGCGTCGCTGATCATCACGGCCCGCATCTCGGCCCAGCATCCGCCGGAAGGTCCCTTCGTCGAGGTCGCCGGCGGGCGCCTCGCGAC
>CAZZZJ010000399.1:0-3872 GCA_964658355.1 Beijerinckiaceae bacterium | reverse complement strand
AAGAAGGTGCTGGCCCGCGCCGGCATGCAGCTCTCCGACATCGACCTGTTCGAGGTCAACGAGGCCTTCGCCGCCGTGGTGCTGCGCTTCCAGCAGGCGTTCGACCTCGATCCGGCCAAGGTCAACGTCAACGGCGGCGCCATCGCCATGGGCCATCCGCTCGGCGCCACCGGTGCGATGATCCTCGGCACCGTGCTCGACGAGCTGGAGCGCACCGGCAAGGAGCGCGCCCTGGTGACGCTGTGCATCGGTGCCGGCATGGGCACGGCGACGATCATCGAGCGGGTCTGAGCGGGGCGCGGCGCGGCCGGCGCGTTCCCAATTCCCCGCGAACGCTGCTAGAGCCGAGCCCGACCCGTGCCGGGAAACGGCGGGGACGACAACGAACCTTTGGGAGAAACGATGACCCGCCTGCTCGCCACCCTGTGCCTGACGACCGCCCTGGTCCTGCCCATCGCCGCCCGCGCCGACGAGGCGGCCGACAAGGTCACCGAGGCCAAGACGCTCGTCAGCAAGACGCTGATCAAGAACCTGAAGACGGGCTTCGACGCCGCGCTGGACAAGACCATCGCCACGATGCCGGACGACAAGTCCGAAGCCGTCCGCAAGGAGCTGATGGCCGAGTTCGACAAGCAGAGCGGCATCATGGTCGAGGGCCTGTCGAAGGAATACGCCTCGAAGTTCGAGCTGCCCGAGCTCAAGCATCTCAACGAGATCTACGAGGACAAGACCTACCTCAAGTTCCAGGCGATCAACGCCGACCCGTCCTCGTCGGTGACGGCGATCTCGCAGGCCTCGGTGACGAAGCTGCTCAACATGCTGGCGATCGCGGCGGCCGGCGACAACTCGCCGAAGCCCGGTGCGCCGATGCCGGCTCCGGCGCCTGCCCCCGCCCCGGCGCGCTGAGCCAACGACGGAGCGATTCGGGCATGGTGTCCCATCCCAGTTCAGGCCGCCTGCGCGGATCGCTCCGAACCGATGAAGCCGGCAACCTCCGGCAGACCCTCGAACAGGGGCTTGGCGAAGTGATAGCCCTGGAACAGCGTGATCCCGAGGTCGCGCAGGGCGTCGAACTCGGCCCGCGTCTCGACACCCTCCGCCAGCACCGTGACGTCGAGGCCGCGCGCGATGGCGACCAGGCCCGCGACGATCGTGCCGCGACCGTCGTCGTCGTCGATGCCGCGCAGGAGGTCCATGTCGAGCTTGATCAGGTCGGTGCGGAAATTCGCCAGCAGGCTCAGGCCGGCATAGCCCGCGCCGAAATCGTCGAGCGCGGTGAGGAAGCCCTGGCGCCGGTACTCGGCGACGATGCGCTTCACATGGGGGACGTCGCGGAAGCGCTCGTTCTCGGTGAACTCGAACATGATCCGGCGATGCTCGAACCCGACCCGTCGCGCGGCCTCCAGCGAGGCGCGGATGCAGGCCGCCGGCTCGTAGACGGCGTTGGGCATGAAGTTGATCGACAGGCGCGTGCGGTCGTCCTTCGGGAACAGGCGTCCGGCGAGTTCGATCGCCTTGACCCGTGCGGCCTGGTCGAAACGGTAGCGCGTCTCGTCCGTCACGCGGTCGAGGATGGAGGCCGCCGATTGGCCCTCCGGTCCGCGGACCAGGGCCTCGTAGCCCCAGACCCGGTCGCCACTTGTGTCCAGGATCGGCTGGAACGCCATGGTGAAGGCGAAATCGAGCGCCTCGCCATTGCGGCAGGCCCGGCACTTGCCATCCGCGACCTTAGCATCGGCTATCATCGTCTAGGTTCCGTTGCTGACTCCCTGAGACTGTCTGAAGTGCAAGTATCTCCACACTGTTAACGGGACGGACAACGTTCTTTCACCCATCCGAGGATCAGCGATGAATCTCCAGAACTTCCGCTTCGAGACCGATGCCGACGGCGTCGCCCTGGCCGTCTGGGATTGCCCGGGCCGCTCGATGAACGTCATCACCGAGGCGGTGATCGACGAGATCGAGGCGATCGTCGATGCGGTCGCCGCCGATCCCGCCGTGAAGGGCTGCGTCATCACCTCGGGCAAGGACAACTTCTCCGGCGGCGCCGACCTCACGATGCTGCAGGGGCTCGGCCTGGAATACGAGAAGCTGAAGCGCGAGCAGGGCGAGAAGCCTGCGATGCGCCACTTCTTCGAGGCCTCGCGCCGGCTCTCCCTGGTGTTCCGCAAGCTCGAGACCTGCGGCAAGCCCTTCGCGGCGGCCGTGAGCGGGATCTGTCTCGGCGGCGCGTTCGAACTGGCTCTGTCCTGCCATCACCGCGTGGTGTCCGACGATCCGAAGACCCGCGTCGGGCTGCCCGAGATCAAGGTCGGCCTCTTTCCCGGCGGTGGCGGCACGCAGCGCGTCGCGCGGCTGATGCAGACGGGCGACGCCCTGCAGATGCTGTTCAAGGGCGAGCAGATCCGGCCGGCCATGGCCAGGAGCATGGGCCTCGTCCACGAGGTCGCCTCCAAGGATGAGATCGTCGCCAAGGCCAAGGCCTGGATCCTCGCCGGCGGCTCGGCGGTGGCCCCCTGGGACGTCCCGAAGTTCAAGGCACCGTCGGGCAAGGTCTACTCGCCGGCCGGCATGATGATCTGGCCGCCGGCCAATGCGATCTACCGGCGCGAGACGCACGACAACTATCCGGCCGCCAAGGCGATCCTGGCCTCGGTCTACGAGGGCCTGCAGCTGCCGATGGATCTCGGCCTCAAGGTCGAGAGCCGGTACTTCGCGATGATCCTGCGCACCAAGGAGGCGGCGGCGATGATCCGCACGCTGTTCATCTCCATGGGCGAGCTGAACAAGGGTGCGCGCCGACCGAAGGACGTGCCGGCCACCAGCCTCCGCAAGGTCGGCGTCGTCGGGGCCGGCTTCATGGGCGCCGGCGTCGCCTACGTCACGGCCAATGCCGGCCTCGACGTGGTGCTGGTCGACCAGTCGATCGAGGCCTCCGAGAAGGGCAAGGCCTACGCCCACGCGTTGATCACCGGACAGATCAACAAGGGCCGCGCCAAGACCGCCGACCGCGACGCGCTGCTCGGCCGGATCCAGGCATCGGCCGATTACGCCGACCTCAGGGATTGCGACCTCGTCATCGAGGCGGTGTTCGAGGATCCGACGGTGAAGGCCGAGGTCATCGCCAAGGTCGAAGCGGTGATCGGCCCCGACACGATCTTCGCCTCCAACACCTCGACGCTGCCGATCTCCGGCCTGGCCAAGGCGTCCGCGCGGCCGGAGCAGTTCGTCGGCATCCACTTCTTCTCGCCGGTCGAGAAGATGATGCTCGTGGAGATCATCAAGGGCGAGGCCACCGGCGATCGGGCGATCGCCACCGCGCTCGACTACGTCCGCACCGTCAAGAAGACCCCGATCGTCGTCAACGACGCGCGCGGCTTCTTCGCCAACCGCTGCGTCGGCGCCTACATCCTCGAAGGGCACAAGATGCTCAACGAGGGCGTGCCGCCCGCGATGATCGAGAACGCGGGCAAGATGGCCGGCATGCCGGTCGGGCCGCTCTCGCTCAACGACGAGGTGGCTCTGGACCTCGGCCTGAAGATCGCCAAGGCGACGGAGGCGCAGCTCGGACCCGACGCGGTCGACCCGGCGCAGAAGGCACTGCTGGTCGAGCTGGTCGAGAACCAGGGCCGTCTCGGGCGCAAGAACCGGAAGGGCTTCTACGACTATCCGGAAGGCGCGCCCAAGCGCCTGTGGCCCGGCCTGAAGGACCTGCAGCCGACCCACCTCGACCCCGACACCCTCGACATCGCCGAGCTGAAGCACCGTCTCCTGGTCGTCCAGGCGCTGGAGGCCGCGCGCACGGTGGGCGAGGGCGTCATCACCGATCCGCGCGAGGCCGATGTCGGCTCGATCCTCGGCTTCGGCTTCGC
>CAZZZJ010000398.1:0-3877 GCA_964658355.1 Beijerinckiaceae bacterium | reverse complement strand
TCGCCGTAGAAGCAGGAATTCTGCGACTGGCACGACGACACGAAGCGGCGGTCGCCGATGTTGGAGGCGGTGACCGCGGCGCGCCAATGGTCCCAGGTGTAGTGGACGGTCGCGTCGAACAGGACGTAGTCCGGCACCTTCAGCGTGTTCAGTTGGTCCGCGAAGGAGCGGCCGACGTAGCGCACGCCACCGCCGAAGCCGAAGCCGCGCCACTCGCCGACGGGGACCGTGTAATCGGCAAACAGTGACGCGAAGGTCTCCGGAACGTTGGTCGGCGTCTTGCCGACCAGCGTCGCGAGGCTCGCATCGGTGACCTTGGTGTAGGCGAGGTCGTAATGCGTGACGGCCGCGACGACGTTGAGCCCGTCGAAGATGTTGGCCACGAACTGGGCCTCCACGCCCTTCGACTCGACCGTCCCGAGCTGCGTGGTGCCGAAGCCGACGAGCACGTTGATCGGCGGGTTGTCGCGCACGAGATCGAAGGCCGCGAGCGTCAGGGAGAAGCCCTGACCGACCGGCTCGATCTTCAGGCCGACCTCGACCTGCTCGCCGCGGTCCGGCTTCAGGGCGCTCCCGGTGAGCACGTCCGGGCCGATCTGCGGCTGGAACGAGGTCGAATAGGATACGTAGGGCGCGATGCCGGGATCGAAGTTGTAGAGGAGCGCGATGCGCCCCGTCAGCGCCTGGTCGTTGCGCGTGGTGCTGGCGCCGGGATTGAGCTTGGTCTCGACATCGCTCTGGGCGAAATCCTGGCGCAGGCCGCCGATCAGGGTCAGGCGGTCGGTGAGCTTGATCTGGTCCTGGGCATAGAGGCCGATCTGGCTGAACGAATTGACGTTGACCTGATAGGGCGACGGCCGTCCGATGATCTGCCCGTAGACCGGGCCGAGGATATCGAGGTTGGGGCCGGGGAAGATCGAGCCCTGGTTGTCGTGCAGGGTGTAGTTCTTGTAGTCGACGCCGAACAGCACATCGTGAAGGAAGAGGCCGTCCGAGAAGCGCGCTTCGGCCTGGTTGTCCACCTGGAACAGGCCGACCTTGTCGCTGTAGTTGAACTGATAGCGGGCGAGCTGGGTCTGCGCGGCGTTCGCGTAACCGATCTGTCCGATATACGAGTTCTGGGTGCCGTCGCTGAACGAGTAGCGGAGATTCTGGCGGATGGTCCAGGTCTGGTCGATGGCGTACTCGAACTCGTAGCCGGCATAGGCCTGCTCGCGCTGGAACGAATTGATCCGCGGATCGCCGACGTTGAGCGACCGGTCGATGCGCAGGCCGCTGGCGTTGGGGCGGACGGTTCCATAGTAGGGCAGGAAGTTCGCGGTGACCGCCGAGGAGTCGCGCTGATAGCTCGTCAGCACCGTGAACGAGGTGCCGGCGTCCGGCCGGTAGGTGATGGCCGGAGCGATGTAGGCGCGATCGGCATTCGCGCCGTCGACCTGCGTGCCGCCCTGACGGCCGATGCCGGTGAGCCGGTAGAACCAGTGACCCGAATCGTCGGCCGGGCCGCCGAAATCGAAGGCGCCGTAGACCTGCCCGAAGGAGCCGCCGCCCACCTCGACGTAACCGAACGGCAGCGTCGTCGGGCGCTTGGTGATCTGGTTGACCAGACCGCCGGGGTTTCCGGCACCGAAGAGCACGGCGGAGGGGCCGCGCAGGACCTCGATGCGCTCCAGGCCGAAGGTTTCGGCCTGGAAGGTGCCGAAGCCGTAGTTCAGCAGCTGCAGGCCGTCCTTGTAGATGCCGTAGTCGCTGGCGACGAAGCCGCGCAGGGTGAAGAAGTCGACGCGGCTGTCGGCGCCGTAGACACCGGAATAGATGCCCGCGCTGTACTGCGTCGCCTGCGTCAGGGTGGTGGCACCGAGCGCATCGATCTGCTGCCGGCCGACGACGGTGATCGATTGCGGCGTCTCGATCAGCGCCGTGTTGGTCTTGGTCGCGGTGGCCGAGCGGGTCGCGACGTAGCCGTCCACCGGGCCTGTCGGGCTCTCGATCGGACGCCCGCCGCCGCCCGGCCCCGTGGCCGCGGCGGAACCGGCGCGGCCTTCCACGGTCAGCGTCTCGAGCTGCACGCTCGCCTCGGCGGGCGGGTTGGCAGCGCCGCGGCGCGGCGGTGTCGCGTCCTGCGCGTCGGCACGTTGCGCGGCAGCGACGCAGAGGCTGATCAGCGATGCGCCGGCGAGGACGAGACTGCGGAGGTCTGGCGCTGAGCGGTGGTCGGGACGACGCATGGGACTTGGGCCTTGCCAGGATGCGGACAGCAGGGTGCGATCGCCGCGAACAGGTCTTCGCGGTGTTGTTTGGAATGATGCTAAACTGATGTAATTACTAGCTTTTCTCCGACCTTCGTTACGGCCGGGATGGATCGCGCACAAGGCCTCGGCAAGCGGATGCGAACGCCCTGTGACCTGCAGGCCACGCTGCGTCAGGCACCTCGCGCGCGGATTTCGGTGCGCCCTGTCAGCGACCGGAGATCACGCGCAGCGGGCGTAGGGGGCGGGGGCGGCCCGATCGCGGGGACGTCGTCGGCACCAGGCTTGATCCCACGGAACCGGCAGTCCGGCATCCGATGCCGGTCCGCGTCCGTGCCCGGCCGGCGTCAGTGCGCGCGCGCGGCGATCCAGTCGATCAGCGCGTCGGCGACCTGATCGCTGTTCTTCTCCAGCATCATCATGTGGCCGTTGCCGCGGATGTTCTGGTCGGCGAGCCTGAGGCTGTCGGGCTTGGCGCCGGCCTGGGTGAGGAAGGCGGTGGTGCAGTCGTCGACCGGGGTGCGGAACGAGGCCTCGGCGGTCACGATCACCGCCGGCACGCGGGCGAGGTTCGGGAGTCTGCGCACCGGCTCGCCCTGGAGCCAGCAGCGGATCCGCCCCTCGGCCGCCGGCGCCTTGGCCTGCATCACCACGAGATCCTCCGCCGATTTCACCGGCGGGTCGAAGGTCAGCGGCACGCGGGTGATGCCGTAGGCGCGGGCCCGCCCATCGCCCGCCTTCTCGTAGAAATCCTTGCCGCCGCGCAGGCGCACATCGAAGAAGGGCGGCCCGTTCGGCTCGACGGCGACATGCGCCTTCACCAGGTCGGGACGCGCATCCGAGACCGCCCAGCCGAACAGCCCTGCCTGACCGTGGGTGACGAGCACCGCGGGCCCGATCTTGTCCAGCAGCGCGATCAGCGCCGGGTCGACCAGCTCCTCGGTCTGCTGGGCGCTGGCGAGGTAGGGTACCTGGCTCGCGAAGAACTGGTCGAAGGCGGCGTTGCCCTGCACGCCCGGGCCGCCGGGCCATTGCGTGTGCAGCTTGGCCTGGGGAAACAGGTCGTAGAGTTCCTGGGCGGTGTAGGTCTCCTCCAGGGCGCGGGTGGAGAACCGGGCATAGGGCCCGTAGACCTCGGGATTGGTGCCGGAGCGCCCGCGGCCCACCTGGTCGACGATGTAGACCGCAAAGCCCTTCTCGACGAAGCGCTGGGCCCAGCCGGGCCGGCCATCCGGCGTGCCGAGGAAGTTGACCCCGGTCTGCGAGATTCCGTGGACCATCACCACCGGCCAGGGCTGCGTGACCGTATCGGGCCGCCGCGACTGCACGAACATCTGGCCGACCATCAGGGTCTTGTCGGCCGAGGCCTTGTCGGCGATGCGCTCGTAGCGGCCGCCGACGTAGAAATAGCCGGCGACCGTCGCAGGGCCGCGAGCCGGTGCTTCCTGGGCGGCGGAGGGGGCTGCCTGGACCAGGGCGGCGGCGAGAACCGCGGCATACCCAATCGCACGATGCCGGTTCGGTCGCCGCTTGCGCGCGCCATGCCCTGAAAAGCCTCGCCTGGCGATCATGCCGTCCTCCCGCCGAGGCCCCTGCCCTCCGCCGGGCGGCTTATCGCGGGATTCGCA
>CAZZZJ010000397.1:0-3877 GCA_964658355.1 Beijerinckiaceae bacterium | reverse complement strand
AGGATCGCGTATTCGCCGCTGGTGCCGTCGGCGTTGGCGTGCAGGCGCACCGCGCCGAGCATGCGTTCCGCCCCCTGGTCGGCCGGCCGATCGGCCTTCGGCCCGTCGCCCGCCCCGGTCTCGTCGAGCGCCACGAAGGCGATCGCGCGGGCATAGTCGAGCTGGGTCAGGCGGGCGAGGAAGGCGTGGCTGAAGTCGCGCACGGGGGCGAAGAAGCGCAGGCGCACGTCCTCCGGGTCGACGGTGGCGAAGAAGGCGCGGAACAGCGGCTCGTCCTCGGGCCGCACCGGGCGTACGGCGACCGCCCGTCCCTTCAGCGTCAGCGCCCGCACCCACTCGGCCGGGTAGGGCCGGATCGCGAAGCGCGGATGGCCTCCGGCCCGGCGCGGGCTGGCGCGCAGGCGCACGCGGGCATCGAGCGCGACGACGCCGTTCGCGTCGGCGAGCAGCGGGTTGATGTCGAGCTCGCGCACGTCCGGCAGGTCGGCGGCGAGCTGGGCGAGCTTCACCAGCGTCAGCGCGATGGCCCCGCGGTCGGCCGCCGGCACGTCGCGATAGGCGGCGAGCCGCCTGGCGACGCGGGTGCGGCCGATGAGGTCGTCGGCGAGCGCGAGGTCGAGGGGCGGCAGGCCGAGCGCCCGGTCGTCGATCACCTCCACCGCCGTGCCGCCGCGGCCGAACACCACCACGGGGCCGAAGACCGGATCCTCGGCGAGCCCCGCGATCAGTTCGCGACGCTGGCCCTTCCGGACCATCGGCTGCACCGCGAAGCCGGTGACGCGGGCATCCGGCCGCTCGCGCCGGGCGCGCGCCAGGATCTTCCGCGCGGCGTCGCGGACGTCCTGCTCGCTGGTGAGGTCGAGGTGGACGCCGCCGATGTCGGACTTGTGCACCACGTCCGGGGAGACGACCTTCAGCGCCACCGTGCCGCCGGCCGCGATGATCGGCCATGCGGCGGCGGCCGCCGCGTCGATGTCGGGGGCGAGCGTCAGCGGCACGGTGGCGATCCCGTAGGCGGAGAGCAGGCCGGAGACCGCGACCGGATCGAGCCACGCCGCCCCCTGCCGCAGGGCCGCGGCGACGATGGCCTCGGCGGCCTTCGTGTCGGGCGAGAAGTCGCGCGGCAGGGAGTCGGGCGTGCGCATCAGGTCGTCCTGCGCCTCGCGGTAGCGCACGAGATGCAGGAAGCCCTCGATCGCCTCGGAATCGGTGGCGAAGTGCGGGATGCCGGCACCGGCCAGGATCGCGGCGGCGGCCTCCCCGTGGGACACCGCGAAGACCGGTTTCTTCCGCGTCTGCCCGTGCCGGACCTGCTTGACCGTGTCGGCGATGGCCTGCGCCACCGAGGCCGCGTCCGAGCGGGCGGTGGGAACGTGCACCGTCAGCACTGCGTCGCCGGCATGGTCCGCCAGCATCGGGGCGAGCGCCGCGGCATAGGCCGGACCGTCCGCGGCGATCCCGAGATCGACCGCGGGCATGTCCGCCGGGATGCCGCCGGCGTCGGCGAGCCGGTCGGCGGCGAGCAGGCCGATGCCGCGGCCGTTGGTGAGGATCGCGAGGCGCTTGCCCGCGAACGGGCGCTGGCGCGTCAGCGTCTCGGCGGCCGAGAACATCGCATCGAGGTCCTGCACCGCCAGCAGCCCGGCCCGGCGGAACGCGGCGGCGTAGACCGCATCGGGACGGGCCAGCGCGCCGGTATGGGTCTCGGGGTTGCGCCCGTCGCGGGCATGGCGGCCGGCGCGCAGGATCACCACCGGCTTGGTGCGCGCGGCGGCACGGGCCGCCGACATGAAGCGGCGGGCGTCCGACACCCCGTCGAGGCAGAGCAGGATCGCCCGGGTGCGCAGGCAGTTGGCGAAGTGGTCGAGGCAATCGGCGATGTCGATGTCGCAGGCGCCGCCGAGCGCCATCACCGCCGAGAACCCGGCGCCGTGGCGGGCGCCCCACTCGACGATCGCCCCGGCGACCGTGCCCGATTGCGAGACCAGGGCGAGGTCGCCCGCCATCGGCGCGCGGGCGAGCAGGCTGGCGTCGAGCCGTTGGGCGGGGACGGCGACGCCGGCGCTGTCGGGCCCGAGCAGGCGCAGACCGTGCTCCCGCGCGATCCGTGCCGCGCGCGGGCCGGGATCGTCGGGCCCGGTGCCGAGGCCGGCGGTCAGGAGGATTGCGGCCTGAACGCCCGCGCGGCCGGCCTCCGCGACGATGCCGGGGATGCTCTCGGGCGGGCTCGCCGCCACGACGAGGTCGGGCACGGCGGAGAGGTCGGCGATCCGCGCCACGCAGGGGACGCCGTCGGCCTGCGCATCCTGGGGGTGGACGGGGTGGACCGGCCCGGGAAATCCGCCCGCGCGGATCTTGTCGAACACCGCGCGCCCGAGGGAGCCGGCGCGCGCGCCGGCCCCGACCACGGCGACGGAGCGGGGGGCGAGCAGGGCCTCGAACCGGTAGGTGCTCACGCGGGGGCTCCGAGCGGGAGGCCCGCCGCCGGACGGCGATGGGCGGTCAGGGTCGGTCCATCGGCATCGCGCGGTCCGTCTCCGCCCTCCGCCCGCTCGCGTCGCGCCAGCCGGCTGTGACGGGCCGGTCGTCCGGCGCACAAGCCTCGTCGACGGAAGCAAGTCTATGGGAAAGATCGCAGTCCCGTCGTCCGCGGAGCGTCTCCGATGCGGCCTCGGCCTGCAAGGCCCGGCGGACCGAATCCGATCCGCGAACGCCGCGGATCGCCGGCCGTTCCATCACAAGGCGGTTGCATAGGCAACTGAGTTCTGGGCGGCGTGCCGGAGCGCTCCGAAGGTATTGGTTCGCTCTGGATTGAAAAGAGGTGGCTAATACCGAGTTCGCGAAGGCTCCGCCTGCGCCGGTATCGGAATCTGCGATTGGACACGGCCGGGGCACGGGTTCGGACAGGACTCGGCGGACGACCTTACATTCGAATTTTTGTGTTACAAGCCATTCAATCAAGTTTAATCGAACAGAAACAGACCTTGCGCATTTCTCCTGGATGTTAGACATCATAGCCATCTTGGCTGGACAAGCTGGCATCAGCTGAAATTCTCCCACCCCTTGGGCTGCGCTGATGCCGGCCATGTCGAAAGAATTCTGACCGAGGAACGATCGATGATAGACGAGAGCGGCATGGAACCGGATTACATAGCGCTGGCGGCGGAGATCGTGTCGGCCTTCGTCAGCAAGAATTCCGTTCCGGTTCCGGAATTGAACGGGCTGATCGTCTCGGTGCACACCACGCTGGCCCAGCTCGCGAACGGCAGCACCGTCGAGAAGGCCGAGCCGCCGACGCCGGCGGTCTCGATCAAGCGCTCGGTCACCCCGGACTTCATCATCTGCCTGGAGGACGGGAAGAAGTTCAAGTCGCTCAAGCGCCACCTGCGCACGCGCTACGACATGACGCCCGACGCGTATCGCGCCAAGTGGAACCTCGCCGCCGACTACCCGATGGTCGCGCCGAACTATGCCGCCGCCCGTTCGGAGCTTGCCAAGACGATGGGTCTCGGTCAGCAGCGTCGCAAGACGCGCGGCAAGGCCGCGGCCGAGGCGGCCCCTGCGCCGGCCGCACGCCGCAGCCGCAAAGCCGCCGAGGCCTGATCGGCGGAACTCCAGGCGCTCGAATTCGCGCGTCGTTGCCGGCGAAGCGCGGGTTCGCCCTCCCCCCTCAGCGGGGAGGGAAGTTGCGGCTTCGCCTGCGCATCGCGCGGGTCCGTTCGCCCCCGACCGGACATCCACAGCTTTCGGAAGCGCGCGACCGGCGGATTCAGGGATCGGGCATCGGCGGGTGCGATGGCTGTCGGCGAAGCGCCGGCCAGAGGAGCCGGGCGCGTGAGGCGTCGTTCATGCCCGGCCAGCCCAGCCTCGTCGCCCG
>CAZZZJ010000396.1:1528-3880 GCA_964658355.1 Beijerinckiaceae bacterium | reverse complement strand
GCGACGTCGCCTTCGGCGGCCTGAACTTCCGCATCATCGACACCGCCGGCCTCGAAGAGGCCGATTCGGCGACGTTGCTCGGCCGGATGCGGATGCAGACCGAGGCCGCGATCCTCGAAGCGGACGTGGTGCTGTTCGTCATCGATGCGCGGGCCGGCATCCTGCCCGCCGACCAGCCCTTCGCCGAGCTCGTGCGCCGGGCCGGCTGCAAGGTGATCCTCATCGCCAACAAGGCCGAGGGCGGCGCCGGAATGGCCGGCGCCTACGAATCGTTCCGGTTGGGCCTGGGCGATCCGATCCCGTTCTCGGCCGAGCACGGCGAGGGCATCGGCGAGCTGCACGAGGCGCTCAAGGAAGCCCTGCCCGAGGCGGACGAGGACGCGGACGACGACGACCCGCGCGGCAAGCCGCTCAAGGTTGCCATCGTCGGCCGGCCCAACGCCGGCAAGTCGACCCTGATCAACCGGATGCTCGGCGAGGAACGCCTGCTCGTCGGCCCCGAGGCCGGGATCACCCGCGATTCGATATCGCTGGACTGGGAGTGGCGCGGGCGCCGGATCAAGCTGCACGACACCGCCGGCATGCGCCGCCGCGCCCGGATCGAGGACAAGCTGGAGAAGCTTGCGGTCTCAGACGGCATCCGCGCCGTACGCTTCGCCGAGGTGGTGGTGGTGCTGCTCGATGCGACGATCCCGTTCGAGAAGCAGGACCTCACCATCGTCGACCTCGTCGAGAGCGAGGGTCGATCCCTGGTGATCGGTCTCAACAAGTGGGACCTCGTCGCCGACCAGCCGGGGCTGCTCAAGACCCTGCGCGAGGATTGCACCCGCCTGCTGCCGCAGGTGCGCGGCGTCGCCGTGGTCCCGCTCTCGGGACTGGCCGGCGAAGGCCTCGACAAATTGATGCAGGCGGTGGTCCAGGCGGCCGAGGTCTGGGATACCCGCATCTCGACCTCGCGGATCAACGACTGGCTGTCCGAGGCGACCCAGCGCAACCCGCCGCCCGCCGTCTCGGGCCGTCGCATCAAGATCCGCTACGCCACCCAGGTGAAGAGCCGCCCGCCGCACTTCGCCTTGTTCGGCAACCAGCTCAACGCCATGCCCAAGAGCTACACGCGCTACCTCACGAACTCGCTGCGCGAAGCGTTCTCCCTGCCGGGCACCCCGATCCGGCTGAGCCTGCGGACCTCGACCAACCCGTTCGACAAGGGTTGAGCGGCGGATTTCGCCGCTCGCGAAAGCACTAACCCCGCGTCGTCTCGGCCAGCCAATCCACCACCGCGTCGAGCGCCTGACGGTTGTTGAGCCCGGATTCGCGGGCGTCCTCGAAGGCGGCGATCTGGCCGTCCGCGCTGGTGCCCTCGGTGGCGATGGTGCGGGCATGCGCCACTTCCGCCTCGCAACCGAGGGCGGCCGCATCCTCGGCGATCAGGTCGAGGACCGTCTCCAGCGCATCCGCGAAGGGCAGGGCCTCTTCGCGCGCCTCGTCGATCAGCTCGGCGCCGACGCCGCTGCGCTGGGTGCGCCACAGGTTCTCGTCGGCGAGCGCCCGCGAGACCCCGTCGAGGCCGGCATGCAGGTCCGGCCGGCGCACCACCAGACGCACGAGGCAGCGGAACAAGGCGGCGATCGTCAGCGCGTCGGCGAGCCGGGTGCAGCTGTCGGCGATGCGCAGCTCCAGCGTCGGGAATTTGATCGAGGGCCGGAGCGACCACCACAGGAAGCTGGCATCCTGGATCGACCCGGCCTCCGTCATGATCCGCACGTAGCGCTCGTAGGCGCGGGCGTCGGCGAAGAGTTCGGGCAGGCCGGTGCGCGGCAGCTCGCCGAAGGCGCTCAGGCGGTAAGCCGTGAGGCCGGTCGGCTTGCCCTGCCAGAACGGCGACGAGGCCGAGAGCGCGAACAGAAGCGGCTGGAACGGCAGCAGCCGGTTCATCAGGTCGACCCGCGCATCCGGATCCGGCACCTCGACGTGGACGTGCATGCCGCAGATCAGGCTGCGCCGCCCGGCCAGGCCGACATCGCGCAGGATGCCGCGATAGCGGTCGCCCTTGGTCGGCAGCTGCCGCGACCAGTCGGCCACCGGATGGGTGCCGGCGGCGAAGATGAGCAGTTCGTGCTCGGCCGCCAGGTCGGCCAGCGCGCCGCGCTGCCGGCGCAGCGATTCGCGCGCCGCCGCGAAATCCGTGACCGGCGGGGTGCAGACCTCGACCTGGCACTGCAGCAGCTCGCGGCCCGCCTCGGGCAGGCGCTCGGCCGCCGCGACGTGGAACGGCTTGACCGAGCGCCTTGGCGTGCCGCGGGTCTCCGCGTCGGCCAGGAAGTATTCCTCTTCGATGCCGAAGCGGTAGCT
>CAZZZJ010000396.1:0-1428 GCA_964658355.1 Beijerinckiaceae bacterium | reverse complement strand
ACCGCGATGCCGCCGCCGACGAAGATGCGGCGTCCGGGATAGCGCGCCAGCACCGCCTCCGGATCCTCGTGCGAGCGGATCACGTCGATGGTCCGGTCCTGGAACGCGAAGGCCGGCACCGAGGCCACCGTCTTCGGGCCGGCGATCAGCACGTGGCCCATGGTCAGGGCGAAGAACCGCGTCACGTCCTCGACGAAGAGCGGGTCGGTGTTGCCCTCCCAGGGAAGCTGGCCGTTCAGCCCGAGCTGGCCGCGCTGGCCGATCGCGCAGATGCAGCGCACGTCGATCATCGATCCATCCAAGAAAGTGCTGGCTCTACCGGAATCCCGCCGGGGCCGTGCGCCCCGCATTCCTCAACGGGAGGCTTGCGGCCTCAGGATGCGGTCGGTGGGGAAGTCGTAGATCGTGCCGTTGTCGGTCGAGGTCGGGCTCGCCAGCCGCACGAAATGCGGCGCGAGGTCTTCCGGGGTCTTCAGCGTCTCCGGGTCCTCGCCCGGCATCGCCGCGCGGCGCATGTCGGTGCGCAGGGGGCCCGGGTTGAGCAGCATCGCCTTGACGTTCGTGGTCTCGTTCTCGGCGGCATAGGTCCGCACCAACGCTTCGAGTGCCGCCTTGGACACCGAGTACGGCCCCCAATAGGCCTTGCACTTGGCGGCGGCCCCGGAGGTGACGAAAATCGCCCGGCCCGCATCCGACATCCGCAGCAGCGGATCGAACGAGCGGATCAGCCGCCAATTCGCCGTCACGTTGATGTCCATCACCTGACTCCACACCTTCGGGGTGATGTGGCCGATCGGCATGAGGTTGCCGAGGATGCCGGCATTGCCGACGACGATGTCGAGGCGCTTCCAGCGATCGTTGATCGCCGCACCGAGCCGGTCGATGCCGTCGTAGTCCGTGAGGTCGAGGGGCACTAGCGTCGCGCTTGGGCCGACCTTTCGGATCGCGTCGTCGAGATCCTCCAGCGCGCCTTGCGTCCGCGCCACCGCGATGACGTGCGCTCCGGCTTCCGCGAGCGCCAGTGCCGCCGCACGGCCGATCCCGCGGGAGGCGCCGGTGACGACGGCGACGCGGCCGTCGAGCGAAGTCTTCGTTTCGGTCATGCGTAGTCGGTCAATCCGCTTCGGCGAGCATGGCGAGGCGCTTCGGGCCGGCGATCGCCAGGTCCGTCAGGCCGGTCGGGTAGTCGCCGGTGAAGCAATGGTCGGTGTATTGCGGGCAGGCCTCGACGCGCTCGGCCTCGCCCATCGCCCGGTACAGGCCGGGGATCGAGAGGAAAGCCAGCGAATCCGCGCCGATGTAGCGGCGCATGCCCTCCAGGTCGTGGGTGGCGGCGAGCAGCTTCTCGCGCTCCGGCGTGTCGATCCCGTAGAAGTCGGGATAGGTGATCGGCGGGCTCGCGATGCGGAAATGCACCTCCGCGGCGCC
>CAZZZJ010000395.1:0-3889 GCA_964658355.1 Beijerinckiaceae bacterium | reverse complement strand
GCGCCATGTCGGCGGCCATGCGCGCCGGCGCCATCATGAGCCGCATGCCCTCGAACGCGGTGTAGGCGAGATCCATGCGGGCCATCGAGCGCTCCTTCACCCATACGCAAACGTCGGGCGTTGCAGGCAACCACCTTAACGCCCGGAAGGTTCCGGTGCCGGGTCGGCGCGGGTGCGGGGAGAGAGCCGCGACGATACCGTCGTCGGCGCGGCGAGGCGGCGGCGGCCGACGGTGAGGGGGGTTCCACGGAGACGCTGCCTCCGTTCGACCCCCGTCGCCGCCGCCTCGGCTTCGCCTCCGCGTCCCGCCTGCACGATGGGGTGCAAGGGGGGGCAGGCGGGGAGAGGGGAACCCGTCCACCATCCGGTTTCCGTGCCGCGATGGGTCACGGGACGCAGGCACGCGGAAACGCGCCCGCCCGGTCGGGCCGTGCATCCTACGCGTTGTCGCCGCGGATTGCGGCGATGACCGCGTCCGTGACCTGGCGGGTGGTGGCGTTGCCGCCCAGATCCGGCGTGTGCAGGTTCGGATCGGCGGTGACGCGCTCGACCGCGCGCATCAGCCGGTCGGCGGCCGGCTTCTCGCCGAGGTGCTCCAGCATCTGGCAGGCCGTCCAGAACGTGGCGATCGGGTTGGCGATGCCCTTGCCGGTGATGTCGAAGGCCGAGCCGTGGATCGGCTCGAACATCGACGGGTAGGTGCGCTCCGGGTTGATGTTGGCGGTCGGCGCGATGCCGAGCGAGCCGGCGAGCGCGGCGGCCAGATCCGAGAGGATGTCGGCATGCAGGTTGGTGGCGACGATCGTGTCCAGCGTCTGCGGCTTCATCGTCATGCGCATGGTCATCGCGTCGACGAGCATCTTGTCCCAGGTCACGTCGGGGAAGTCGGCGGCGACTTCCGCCGCGATCTCGTCCCACATCACCATGGCGTGGCGCTGGGCGTTCGACTTCGTCACCACGGTGAGCAGCTTGCGCGGTCGGCTCTGGGCGAGCTTGAACGCGTAGCGGATGATGCGGTCGACGCCGGAGCGGGTCATCATCGAGACGTCGGTGGCGACCTCGTTCGGGTGCCCCTGGTGGACGCGTCCGCCGACGCCCGCATACTCGCCCTCGGAGTTCTCGCGCACGATCACCCAGTCGAGCTCCGGCCCCGTGACGTGGCGCAGCGGCGAGGTGATGCCGGGGAGGATCCGCGTCGGGCGGACGTTGGCGTACTGGTCGAAGGGCTGGCAGATCGCGAGCCGCAGGCCCCAGAGCGTGATGTGGTCGGGCACGTCCGGCGCCCCGACCGCGCCGAAGAAGATCGCGTCGTGGTTGCGGATCTGGTCGCGCCCGTCGGCGGGCATCATGACGCCGTGCTTCTTGTAGTAGTCCGAGCCCCAGTCGAAGTGGTCGAACCGGAAGTCGAAATTGCCGGCCTTCTCGGCCAGCGCGTCGAGCACCTCAATGCCGGCGGCGATGACCTCGATGCCGATGCCGTCGGCGGGGATGGCGGCGATGGTGTAGGTCTTCATGACGGATCTCCGTGGGGTGAGGGGCGGTGCAGGGATCGAAGGGACGGTCCTCAGCGCGCGGCGGCGGCCTCAGTCCGCCGCCCGGAGCGGGCGACGACGAGCGTGAGGATCGCGGAGAGGACGAGCAGCGCCGCCACGAAGATCAGGCCGCCGGTGAAGCTGCCCGTCCTGTCCTTGATCCACCCGATCGCCCAGGGGCCGACGAAGCCGCCGAGGTTGCCGATCGCGTTGATGGTGGCGATGCCCACCGCCGCGGCCGAGCCTGACAGGAACATCGTCGGCATGGCCCAGAGCGGGGGCTTGGCCGACGCGATGCCGACGTTGACGAGGCTGAGCGCGGCGACGACCGCGAAGGTCGAGGCCGCAGCCCCGGCCAGCATCAGGCCCGCCGCCGCCGCGAGGCAGGCGACCACCACGTGCCACGTGCGCTCGCCGGTCCGGTCGGAATGGCGGGCCCACAGGACCATCGCGATCACCGCGATGGTCGGCGGCACGGCGTTGAGGAAGCCGACGGCGAGGGTGGACAGGCCGAAGCTCTTGATGATCTGCGGCGCCCAGATGCCGAGCGTGTAGAGGCCGGCCGAGGTGCCGAAGTAGATCAGCGCGAGCGCCAGCACCCGGATGTCGGTGATCCCGGCCAGGAGGCCGTGCCTGGCGTGCACCTGCTTGCCGGCGCGCTCCGCGTTCATCTCCGCGACGAGCCACGCCCGCTGGTCGTCGGCCAGCCACGTCGCCTGCTCGGGACGTTCGGTCATGTAGAACAGGACGACGACGCCGAGGATGACGGCCGGGACCGCCTCGACGACGAACATCCACTGCCAGCCGTGCAGGCCGAGGAGGCCCTCCATCTCCAGGAGGGCGCTCGAGAGCGGCGAGCCGAGCAGCACCGAGATCGGCGCCGCCGCCATGAACAGGGAGACGACGCCCGCGCGGTAGCGGGCCGGGAACCAGTACGTCAGGTAGAGGATGATGCCGGGGAAGAAGCCGGCCTCCGCGGCACCCAGGAGGAAGCGCAGGACGTAGAAGCTCGTCTCGCCCTGGATGAAGGCGAAGGCGCCCGACAGCATCCCCCAGGTGATCATCACGCGGGCGATCCACAGGCGCGCGCCGACCTTGTCGAGGACGTAGTTCGAGGGCACCTCGAACAGGAAGTAACCGAAGAAGAACACCCCGGCCCCGAACCCGAACACGGACGCGGAGAAGCCGAGGTCCCGATTCATCGTCAGTGCGGCGAAGCCGATGTTCACGCGGTCGATGAAGGCGACGAAGTACAGCAGACAGATAAACGGCACGAGGCGCCACGCGACCTTGCGCATGGTCACCTGATCGAGGGAGCGGTCCATCGGTTCCTCCTGGGAATGCGCCTGCCGTCGATCGGTCTTCAGTGCCAACTTCCATGCAAGATGATATCCGGTAGGATAGCACAGGCCTTCGCGTCAAGCGCGCATTGCAACATGCATGGAAGCTGATAGGCGTCAGCGAAAGGGGGGGAGTCCGCGATGGTCCGGGTGCGTGCCGAGAAGTTCGACGACGCCGACAAGCGTCCGTCCCTCGTCGACGACGCCTATGCGGCGATGAAGGAGGAGATCCGCGAATCGCGCTTCCCCCCCGGTTATCAGGCGTCCGAGCAGGAGATCGCGCTACGCCTGGGCATGAGCCGGACGCCGGTCCACGAAGCCGCGATCCGCCTGCAGGAGGACGGCCTGGTCCGGATCCTGCCGCGGAAGGGCATCGTCATCTGCGCGCTGGCGCCTGCGGACATGCGCGAGATCTACGACGTGGTCATCGCCATCGAAGGGCGGGCGGCGGCGTTGATCGCGGGCATGCCGGAGGCCGAGCGCGAAACCGTGACGGCGCGGCTGGCCGCGTCCACGGCCGCCATGGCCGAGGCCCGGGCGGCGGGCGATCTCGCGGCCTGGGGCCATGCGGACGAAGACTTCCATCGCACCCTCGTCGAGCGCGCCGGCAACGGCCGGATGATCCGGATCAACCAGACGATCAACGACCAGTCGCATCGCGCCCGCATGCTGACGCTCAAACTCAGGCGGGAGCTCGGGGCCTCGGTGGCCGAACATGACCGGATCATCGCGGCGATAAGGCTCGGCGACGAAGCCGCGGCGCAGGACCGGGCGCAACGGCATCGCCTGCGCGCGCGCGACGAACTGCTTCCGCTGCTCGAAAGCTTCGGGCTGAAGCACCTTTGATCGGGTTCCCGCGATGTGCCGGAACGACCCCTCACGCCCGCCCGGCGCTCACCGAGAGCATGGCCGGATCGATGCCGTTTCCGCGGAGCGCCCGGTCGTACTTTCCGGCCAGATCCGCGTGGAAGATCAGGTCCGGGTCGGCCGGGCAGTTGAGCCAGCCGTTGGCCATGA
>CAZZZJ010000394.1:0-3889 GCA_964658355.1 Beijerinckiaceae bacterium | reverse complement strand
CCGACGACGCCGCTCCTCGTGCTCTACGGCAGCAACACCGGCTCCTGCGAGGCCTTCGCCGCCCGGATCGCCGCGGAGGCCGCCCCTCAGGGTTACGCGCCGACGCTGGCGCCGATGGACGCGCATGCGGACGCCCTGCCGACGGACGGCGCGGTGATCCTCGTCACCGCCTCCTACGAGGGGCATGCCCCGGACAATGCCAGGGCCTTCATGGGATGGCTCGAGGGCCTCGAGCCCGGCGCGCTCGCGGGCGTGCGCTACGCCGTGTTCGGTTGCGGCAACCGGCAATGGGCGCGGACCTATCAGGCGATCCCCAAACACACCGACACCCTGCTGGAGGCCGCCGGCGCGACGCGCCTGCGCCCGCGCGGCGAGACCGATGCGGCCGGCGACTTCTTCGGCGGCTTCGATGCGTGGCAGGCCGGATTGTGGGACGAGCTCGGCGCCGCCTTCGGGAAGGCGACCGTCGCCGGGACCGGAGCCGACCTCTCCGTGGAGATCGTCGCGGGCGGGCGCGCTACCGCTTTGCGCCTCGACGACCTCGCGACGGGCACCATCATCGAGAACCGCGAACTGGTCGATCTCGGCTCGCCGTTCGGGCGCTCGAAGCGGCATATCGCGATCGGGCTGCCCGACGGCACGACCTACCGGGCCGGCGACTACCTCGCCGTGCTGCCGCGCAATCCCCGCCCGACCGTCGAGCGCGCGCTCGCCCGCCTCGGATTGGCCGCCGACGCGCAGGTCGTGATCCGCTCGGCGACCGGTCTGTCCGGGCTTCCGCTCGACCATCCCGTGGTGCTCTCGGAGATCCTGACGGACTACGTCGAGCTCGACCAGCCGGCGACCCGGATGCAGATCGAGAGCCTCGCCGCCGCTTCGCGCTGCCCGCCGGAGCGAGAGGCGCTCGCGGCGCTCGCCACCGATGGGGCCTACGAATCCGAGATCCTGGCCAAGCGCGTCAGCCTCCTCGACCTGCTGGAGCGGATGCCGAGCGTCGATCCGGGGCTCGGCGCCTTCCTCGCCGCCCTGCCGCCGATGCGGGCGCGGCAATACTCGATCTCGTCCTCGCCGCTCGCCGACCCGGGCGCCTGCTCGCTCACGGTCGCCGTGCTCGACGCGCCCGCCCTGTCGGGGCAGGGGCGGCGGCTCGGCGTCGCCTCGACCTACCTCGCGGGGCTCGGGGTCGGCGCCCGGGTGGCCGTCGCGGTGCGGGCCTCGCAGGCCGCCTTCCACGCCCCCCGGGATCCGGCGACGCCGCTGATCCTCGTCTGCGCCGGCACCGGCATCGCGCCGTTCCGCGGCTTCCTACAGGAGCGCGCCGCGCTGAAGGCGCGCGGCGAGGCCGTCGGGCCGGCGCTCCTGTTCTTCGGCGTGAGCCACCCGGACGTGGACTATCTCTACCGTGACGCGTTGGAGGCCTGGGAGCGCGAGGGGGTCGTCGCCCTTCGACCGGCCTTCTCGCGCGCCCCGGTCGGCGCGGTCCGCTACGTGCAGCACCGGCTCTGGCAGGACCGCGAAGCGGTGATCGACCTGTTCCGGCGCGGTGCCGGCGTCTTCGTCTGCGGCGACGGGGTGCGGATGGCGCCGGCGGTGCGCGAGACCTTCCTGGCGATCTATCGCGATGCGACCGGCGCCGACGCGGAAGAGGCGCGTTCCTGGGCCGAGGCGGTCGAGCGCGAGACCAACCGCTACGCCGTCGATGTGTTCGCCTGATCCGAAACGAGGGATGGTCATGACCGAGGCGGAGATGACGTTCCGACAGATCGCGCTGCCCGAGCTCTCGCTCCATGTCGCCGAGGCGGGGCCGGCGGATGGGGTGCCGACCATCCTCCTGCACGGCTTTCCCGAATTCTGGTTCGGCTGGCGCCGGCAGATCGCGCCCTTGGCCCGGGCGGGCTTCCGCCTCGTGATCCCGGACCAGCGCGGGTACAACCTGAGCGACAAGCCGGAGGGCATCGCCGCCTATCACCTCGACCGCCTGGCCGCCGACGTGGTCGCCCTGGCCGATGCCTGCGGCTTCGCCCGGTTCCGGCTGGTGGGCCACGATTGGGGCGGCCTCGTCGCCTGGTGGGCGGCGAGCCGGTACCCCGAGCGGATCGCGCGTCTGGCGATCCTCAACGCGCCGCATCCCGGC
Organism: Beijerinckiaceae bacterium; assembly: GCA_964658355.1. Classification (GTDB taxonomy): domain Bacteria; phylum Pseudomonadota; class Alphaproteobacteria; order Rhizobiales; family Beijerinckiaceae; genus Methylobacterium. The sequence goes on along the minus strand of CAZZZJ010000394.1, from coordinate 1,755 downwards.
ATCTTCGGGCCCTACCTTCGGCGCCATCCGGGTCAGATGCTGAGGAGCTACTATGTCGGCATCTTCCAGATTCCCGTCCTGCCGGAGCGCCGGCTGAGCGCTCAGGACGGCCTCGTGCTGCGACGCGCGATGACGGGCAGCAGCAGGCCGGGCTCCTTCCCGGAGGAAGACCTGCGGCGCTACGTCGAGGCCTGGCTGCAGCCCGGCGCGATGACGGCGATGCTCAACTGGTACCGTGCCCTCGTGCGGCTGCCGCGCCGCCCCGCCGAACGCGTCCGCGCGCCGACGCTGATCCTGTGGGGCCGGCGCGACCACGCCTTGCAGCCGGGTCTGGCGGAAGCCAGCCTCGACCTGTGCGACGACGGACGAATCGTGTGGTTGCCCGAGGCGACGCACTGGGTCCAGCACGACGAAGCCGAGGCCGTGAACGCGGCGCTGACGGCGTTCCTGCGCCCCTGACCCCGACGCTCAGCCCGATGCCGAAGGAACGGCCCGCGCCGTCGCCGTCGCCTCGATCGCGTCGCAGGCCGCGTCGATCCCGTCCGCGTCCCTCATGCGGCGGCGGGTGCCGGCGCAGGCCAGGGCCACGGCGGGATCGTCGAGGAGGGGGCCGAGGATCGCCGCGATACGCGCCGGGGTGAGGTGCCGCCGGTCCAACCGGGCGCCGACCCCGAGGCGCGTCACGCGCGCGGCGTTGTCGAACTGGTCGAAGGCGTTCGGGACGACGAGTTGCGGCAGGCCGGCCGCCAGGGCCTCGGCCGTGGTGCCGATTCCGCCGTGATGGACGATGCCGGAGCAGAGCGGCAGCAGGCGGCCGAACGGGGAATAGGGCAGGTGCAGGACGCTCGGCGGCAGCGTGGTCGGAAGCTGCTCGGATCGCGGCGTGACGAGGATCGCCCGCCGGTCGAGACGGATGCAGGCCTCGACCGCCGTGCCGTAGACGTCGCCGCCGTGGCGCATCGACGAGCCGTAGGTGACGGCCACCGGCGGCGAGCCGGCCTCCAGGAACCGGCACGCCGCCGCGCTCAGCTCGCCCGTATCCCCGAAACGATCGACCCGCGGGAAATCCGCCTGGACCGTCCGGGACGGCCAATCCGGCTGCCGTGGCGCGAACCAGGACGGGGCCATCAGGAGGAGCAGGTCGGGGGACGGCAACCAATCGGTCAGCCGGTCGATGGGCGGGAGGCCGAGGTCGCGGCGAAGGGCGTTCAGGGGCGGCAGGCGGTTCGGATCGACCAGGACGCGATCGGCCGCCCGCTGGATCGCATGCACCGCGCCCGGCGGCAGCCATCTCGGGAGGTCGAGGCCGGGCAGCACCGGCGGCGCGTGACGGCTTCGCATCAGGAACGGTGAGAGGTGGACGGTGACGAGCCTTGCACCGAGCCGCTCCTGCGCGAGCCGGGGCCCGAAGCTCAGGGTCGAGGCGACCGCCACGAACGGCTCGTCGCGCGCCCGCGCATCGGCCAGCGCGTCCGCGACCAGGCGGTAGGCGCTGCGAGCCAGGTGCACCGCCAGGCCGAACATGATCCGGGCACCCGCCTTCGCGTCCCACAGGCGCGGATCGGCGTTCACCGCCTCGTAGTCCGCGGGGTCTCCGAGCATCCGGAAATCGAGGCCCGCCCGCCGGGCGAGGGCCTCGAACGACGGCGGAGCCACGAGGCTGACGCGATGCCCGCGCCGCCGCAGGGTCTCGCCGAGGGCGAGAAACGGAAGCACGTCCCCGTGGCTGCCGAAGGCGACGATCACGACTCGCAT
>CAZZZJ010000393.1:0-3901 GCA_964658355.1 Beijerinckiaceae bacterium | reverse complement strand
TGTCGGGCTCGAACCAGGCCACGAACCGCTCGCCACCCGCATGCTCGATCCGGCGAAAGCGCAGGAACGCATGCATCTTGTGCAAGTCGCGGGCGATGGCCTTGCGCATGCCGTTGAGACGATGGACCAGCGGATCGCTCGCCACCTCCGGCAGGTGCCGCTCGCCGCGGAGCACGCGCCAGACCAGGGTGTGAAGGAGGGCGTAGCGCTCGGGGTCGCGGTGCGGCACCACCATCGGAATCAGCCCGGCGACCGCCTTCGGCAGCGAGACCGGCGCGGCAACCGACTCATCGGCCGCGAACGTCCCGAACAGGCCGGGCGCATCGGCCGCCGACCACGTGACCGAGTCCGGCGGCACGGCGTCGGCGACGAGCCGGCGAAGTGCCGTGCGGAAGCCATGAAGGTCCGCGCCCGGGCGCAGGTGGATCGTGCGATGGGCGCTGCTTCTCCCTCTCTCTGAGGCGGGGGAGGGAGGCCCGCGAAGCGGGTCGGGAGAGCGGAGCGCCGCTTCGGGCATGATCGCTCCCCGCTCCCGGCCTTCGCCGACGCGAAGCTCACCCTCCTCCGCTTCAGGGGGAGGGACGCGTTTCCCCTCTCGCATCAGAACAGACTCAGCTGCCGCGCCGGCTCCACGAGCCGGGCGCGCAAATCCAGCCGATCGGTCAACCCGCCGGGCGTGTAGTCGGCGGCGATCAGGAACGGTCGGGCGCGTTTCAGGGCGGAGGACAGGCGCGCCACGTCGTCGAGCCGGAGACGGGTGTGCCGGCGCGCCTTGAGGATCTTGTCCACCGCCCGCGCGCCGAGGCCGGGAACGCGCAGCAGCATCTCCCGGTCGCCGGTGTTCACGTCGACGGGGAAGCGATGCCGGTTCTTCAGGGCCCAGGCGAGCTTCGGATCGATGTCGAGGGAGAACATCCCGTCCTCGGCGGCATCCGCCACGTCGTCGGGGGAAAATTCGTAGTAACGGATCAGCCAGTCAGCTTGATAGAGGCGATGCTCCCGCTGTAGCGGCGGCGCCTTCAACGGCAGGATGCCGGAGCCCTCGGGGATCGGGCTGAAGGCCGAGTAGTAGACCCGCTTCAAACCGACGCTGTCATAGAGATGCGCGCTCTTGCGGATCAAAGCTTCGTCGGTCGTCGCGTCCGCCCCGACGATCACCTGCGTCGATTGACCGGCCGGCGAAAAGCGACGGCGTTCGGCCTTGGCCTCGACGATACGTTCGGCGACCTGCGCCATCGCCCCGAGGATCGTCGCGCCGTCCTTCTCGGGCGCGAGCGTCCGGAGGCTCGCCTCGGTCGGCAGCTCGACGTTGATCGAGAGGCGGTCGGCATAGAGCCCGGCCTCCTCGATCAGCCACGGGCTCGCCTCGGGGATCGACTTGAGGTGGATGTAGCCGCGAAACCCGTGGTCGCGTCGCAGCGACTTCGCCACCCGCGTCAGCAGCTCCATCGTGTAGTCGGGCGACTTGATGATGCCCGACGACAGGAACAGCCCCTCGATGTAGTTGCGCTTGTAAAACTCCACCGTCAGCGTCACGACCTCCTGCACGGAGAAGCGCGCGCGCTGCACGTTGGAGGATCGGCGATTGATGCAGTAGGCGCAATCGAAGAGACAATAGTTCGTCAGCAGAATCTTCAGCAGCGAGATGCAGCGCCCGTCCGGCGTGTAGGCGTGGCAGATGCCGGCGCCGGTGGTCGAACCGAGTTCGCCCTTGCCGGCCTTCCGCTTCGGCGCGCCGGACGACGAGCACGACGCATCGTACTTCGCGGCATCGGCGAGGATGCGCAGTTTCTTGGCGAGCGTTTCATCCATCGAACAAACTAGGAACCCAAGGGCCGCAAACACAAGGCGTCGGGTGCCGTTGCCCCCGGCGGCGATGCCGCACCCAGAGTTTCCGGCTCGGGGTGCGCATCGCCTGCGAACGGGTCAGCCCTGTTTGAGGGTGGCCTTCAGCGTGATCTCGCAATCGAGCACCTTCGAGATCGGACAGCCGACCTCGGCGGCATGGGCGAGTTCGTCGAAGCGGGCCTGGTCGATGCCGGGGATCGTCGCCGTCAGGGTCAGCGACGACTTCGTGACCTTGAAGCCGGCGCCGTCCTTCGCCAGCGTCACCACCGACTCGGTGGTCATCTCGGTGGCGGCGAGCCCCGCTTCCTGCAGCTGGAACGCCAGCGCCATGGTGAAGCAGCCGGAATGCGCCGCCGCGATCAACTCCTCCGGGTTGGTGCCGGGCTTGTCCTCGAAGCGCGTATTGAAGCCGTAAGGCTGGTCCGAAAGCACGCCGGACTGGGTCGTGATCGTTCCCTTGCCTTCCTTGCCGTTGCCCTTCCAGACAGCGTGCGCCTTGCGGTTGATCATCGAAGCTCTCCAAGGTTCGCGGCCGCACGCGCGAACGTGCGCGACGTCACCATCGACCTTCGGCCAATTGGAGCAGGCTCCGGCGAGTTCCAGGCTCAGGCTCCGTCGAGCGCGTCCTCGGCATCGACCGTGCGGCGCGCGAGATCGTAACCGAAGCCGGCGCGGGCGAGTGCTGCGAGATCGCGGTCGCGGTGGAGGGCGCGGGAGTCGGGCTTCCGATACGGCCCGAGCCGCCGCCTCCTGGCATAGGCAAAGGCGGCCTTCTCCTCGATCGCCACTGCGTCCGCCTCCGGCACGGCTTCACGCTCGGCCTCCATCGCGGTCTCGATCGCATCGCGCGACAAGCCCTTGGCTGAGAGCTTGGCCGAAGCGCCGCGGGACGAGGTGCCGCGGCGCCGCAACGTCGCCAGCCGCGCGGTCGCGAAGCGCCGGTCGTCGACGAGACCGGCAGAGATCGCGCGCGTCACCGTCGCCTCGATCATCTCGGCGAAGGCGCCGGCGTCCTCGCCGCGGGCGCGCGCACGCTTCTCGACCCTGCGACGCAGCGTCCGGCGCAGCATCTCCACCGAGGCGCTGTAGCGCTCGAGGTAATGCAGGGCCGCCCGTTCGATCCAGGCAGCGGTGACGGGCGGCGCGGGTCTTGCGGGGCGGTCCGGGACTGGTTCTGCAACGGTTGGGCGTTTCACGGGTTCTCCACGATCCGGACAGGTTTCGGTTCCATGGATCAGCCATGGAACGCAGGCAACGCGGTAGGATCGGTCATGGTCTTCTCTCCGCAGCATCGGCCATGCTGTTGAGACGCGAGTGGCTCCTGGTGCTGCTCGCCCTCGGGCTCGCCGCCACCGCGGCAGCGGTGGTTTACCTGTCGCGTCCGACCACGCTGACGGTGGCCGTCGGACCGCAGGACGGCCCCGAAGCCGCGTTGATCGAAGCCTACGCCACCGCCCTGTCGCGAGGGCGGGAAGACGTGCGGTTGAAGGTGGTGCGCTACGGCGACGTGCGCGACAGCGCCGCCGCGCTCCAGGCCAACAAGGCCGATCTGGCGGTGGTGCGGCCGGACGTGCTCCTGCCGGAGAACGGCTTGACCCTCGCCATCTTGCACGACGAAGCGCTGGTGATCGCGGCCTCCGAGGCCGGCGAGATCGACGACTTCCCCGATCTCGCGCGGCGCCGCCTCGGCGTCGTGGTCCGCCACAGCGCCGACATCCCCTTCATCACCAATCTGTTGACCTTCTACGACTTCGTTCCCGCGGCTCCGGACCTGCCCGACGGCGAGGAAGCGCCGGTGGGGCAGGTGGCCCTGATTCCCCTGAAGCCCTCCGAGGTCACCGCAGCGATCGCCGACAAGCGGGTCGATGCGGTGGCGATCATCGCCAGCCCGACCTCGAAGGCTGCGGCCGCCATGGTCCACGGCGTCGAGATCGGCCTCCCCGACAAGAAGGTCGGCCTCGTCTCGGTGCCCGACGAGGATGCGATCCTGCAGCGCTATCCCGAGCTGCAATCCGTCACCATTCCGGCCGGCACCTTCGGCGGCCGTCCGAAG
>CAZZZJ010000392.1:0-3914 GCA_964658355.1 Beijerinckiaceae bacterium | reverse complement strand
TCATCGTGAGGCGCCCCGGCTTCGTCACGAACTGGCCGACCGCGGCGCCGATCGCCCGGGCGGCGGGCGAGTTTCCGAGCATCGCCGGCACGCCGAACTGGCTCGCGGCCACGTATTCCTGGCGCAGCTCTTCCGGCTTCAGGCTCAGGGCCTTCGCCTGGGCGGCGAGGAAACGCTCGAACAGGCCGGTGTTCTGGATCGTGAGGTCGAGGGCCTTCGCGGTGGCCGAGAGCATCAGCAGGGTGGTCGCAGGAATGCGCGTGGCGAACAGCTCCGGCCCCAAGCCGCCGATCGTGCCGGCGAGCCGCAGGGAGCCGATGTCGCGCCCCGACACGGTCATCTCACGCAACGTCACCTCGCGCTTGTCCTCGTCCCAGGCGGAGTCGACCACGAGGTTGAGGTCGAGGTCGGCATAGCCGTAATCCGGCAGCGCACCGAGCACCGGCATGCCGGCGACCATCGCCGAGGGGAACGTCAGCCCCGAGAGGTCGAGTCGACTCGCGGTCGGCACGCCGTCGCGCAACGGCCCCAGGGTCAGCGCGCCGCTGCGCAGGGCGAGGCGGATCGGAACAGCACCGGTCGCGGCGGGCGTGCCGAGCGGATCGCCGGACCTGGCCGCAGCCGGGGGCTTCCCGGCAGCCTTGCCCGCCTCCCTGGAAGCCGGCACCGGATCGCTGGGCATCTCGACGGTCAGGTCCTGAAGCGCCAATCCGCCGACCGCGGGGGTGAGCCGGCGCAGTTCATCGTCCGTGACGGCGGCGTCCGGGTTGGCGAGACGGCGCAGCGTCGCGATCGTGGGGCCGAGGGACACCCCGGTAAGCGCCATGCGTCCGAGGCGAGCCTTCACGCCGCCCTGCGCGAAGGTGATCGCTTCCAGGGTCGTCCCCGTCTCGGCGCCGGTGCCGATTTGCGCCAGGCGCCCGATCTCGACCAGCATGGCCTCGCCGGCCCCGGTGCGGCTGATGGCGAGGCCGCGCAATTCGAGACTCCCGAACGAGACTGCGTCGGCGAGGTCCGCAGCGGTCGCGGCGAGCTTGCCGCGCTCGGCCGCCGTCATCTCCGGATCGACACCGTTCAAGCCCTCGGCGAGCGTGGACATCGCGCCGTTCCAGCCGCGGGCGACCTGGCGTCCGCCGAGATCGCGCCCTTCGAGTCCGGCGATCCGGATCGCGACGCCCGAATCCTCGGTGTAGGTCACGTCCGAGACCTGAACGGAGCCGTAGATGCGCTGGATCGGCCCCTTGCCATCCCCGGATTCGGACGAGAGCCGCACCAGCGCGGCGAGGTCGAGGTCGCTCGCGGCGATCCGGCCATAGGTGCCGGATCCCTGGTGCGCGCCGGTGACGTCGATCCCGGCCCCCACGAGGGTCAGTTCGGCGATGCGGCCGGCACGCACGTCGCGCGCGGCGACCTCGCGATAGGTCACGGTCTGCATCGATCCGCCCCGCCCAGGATGCTCCGACACCAGAACCGGGATGGTGATGCTCGCCGCCTCCAGCCGCGCGAGCCGGGGTCCCCAGGGCTCGGGCGAATCCGCCTTGAGGATCGCCATCAGGTCGCCGCGCGACAGGCGCGTCCCGCTGACCGTGATCCGTGCGGCCTTGAACACCGTGTCGCCGAGCGGCAGCGCGACGTCGACCAGGACGACGTCCTGGACGGCCGAGGCCGCCTCCTGCGCCACGGCCGGACGGGCCGCGATCCCGGTCCCGCCGAGGACGAGACCGGCACAGATGCAGAGGCAGCCTGCCCGGATCAGGCGCGCGCGGACCGTTCGGTGACTGATCATCGTTTGCGGACCGCTGACGGGTTCTTCATCCGAGGAGACGGCGCTGTCGTCTCGCATTTTCGCGTGCGAGGCAATCGCTGCGCCAAACCGCACCCGACGCCTGTCGGCACCTGTCGTCCCGGCACAACGCGACGGAGACGACAAGGCGGATCGTCGCGAGCGCCGCCCCGTAGCGCGCCAGCGAGGATGACAAGGGTCAGAGCGAGAACGAGGTTCCGCAGCCGCAGGACGAGGTCGCCTGCGGGTTCTCGATCTTGAAGGACTGGCCGATCAGGTCATTGACGAAATCGATCGTGGAACCGGCCATGTACTCGAGCGAGACCGGATCGACGACCACGGTGGCGCCGTCGCGCTCGATCGTGACGTCCTGGGCCTCCTGGTCGCGGGTGATGTCGAACGCGTAGGAGAAACCCGAGCAGCCGCCGCCGTTGACGCTGACGCGCAGGCGCGCGCCCGGAGGCTCGGCACCCATAATCTCGTTGATGCGCTTGGCGGCGCGGGGGGTCAGGGTAATCTCGGCCATCGGGGAGCCATCGGCGCTGTTGTCGGATCCGGCGCGTCGGACGATTGCCCGGCGCGCGATCGAGTCAAGATATGGGGTACGACGCCGCGCCGCAACGCGGTACGTCGCCGAACTGCGAGGGACCATGCCGGCAGGACAATACGGACCAGAGGAGAGGCCACGTGCGGGCCAACGGTGAGCGCTGGCGCGCGCCTTACGCCACCGACCCGGGCGCGACCCGCGGACGGCTGATTCCCGAGCCGGCCTCGCCGACGCGGAGCGACTTCCAGCGCGATCGCGACCGGGTGATCCATTCCACCGCGTTCCGGCGGCTGAAGCACAAGACTCAGGTCTTCGTGCATCACGAGGGCGATCACTACCGCACGCGCCTGACCCACACCCTGGAGGTGAGCCAGATCGCCCGCGCACTCGCTCGCGCGCTCGGCCTCGACGAGGATTTGGCGGAGGCGCTCGCGCTCTCCCACGACCTCGGCCACACCTGCTTCGGCCATACCGGCGAGGACGCGCTCGATGCCTGCATGGCCGAGCATGGCGGCTTCGACCACAACGCGCAGGCGCTCCGCATCGTCACCCGCCTGGAGCGGCGCTACGCCGGCTTCGATGGGCTGAACCTCGCCTGGGAGACGCTGGAGGGTCTGGTCAAGCACAACGGCCCGCTGCTCGGCCCCGACGGGGGTCCGACCTTGCGCTATGCCAGGGACGGGATCCCGACCGCGATCCTCGAATACGATGCGCTGCACCCGCTCGAACTGGCCTACCATGCCGGACCGGAGGCGCAGGCGGCGGCACTCGCCGACGACATCGCCTACGACAGCCACGACCTCGACGACGGCCTGCGGGCCGGGCTGTTCGAGCTCGCCGACCTCGCCGAAGTGCCGTTCCTGCGCGGATTGCTCGGCGAGATCGCCGCCCTGCATCCCGGGCTGGAGGCGTCGCGCACCATCCACGAACTCGCCCGGCGGGTGATCACGCACTTCGTCGAGGACGTGATCGTGGAAAGCATGCGGCGGCTCTCCGAGCTCGCGCCTCGGAGCGTCGCCGACATCCGCGCGGCCGAAACCCCGGTGATCGCGTTCTCGGCTTCCATCGCCGCCGCCGACGCCGACATCAAGCGCTTCCTCTACGCGCGGATGTACCGGCATCCGGAGGTGATGGCGGTGCGCGAGAAGGCGAACGCCATCGTCGCGGACCTGTTCACGGCGTTCTCGGCCGATCCGACGCGGATGCCGGAGGAGTGGAGCGAGGGTCTCGGCAACGCGCCGTCCGGCCGCATCGCGCGGCGCATCGCCGATTACATCGCCGGGATGACCGACACCTACGCGGTGCTCGCCCATCGGCGGCTCTACGCGTCGACGCCGGACCTGCACTGGAGCCCGCCGAGCCGCAGCCTGCCGCTCACCGAGCCGTGAGCCAAGCCGCGTCGAACGGACGTGCGCGAGGGCGGCGGCGTGAAGCACCCGCCATCGCGCCGGTCGACCGATCGGATCAGTAGTCCGAGCAGGTGCAGCCGCTGCCGTAGCCATAGGCAGCGGGCGCATAGTAGCCGGCACCGTAGGTGGGAGCGTTGTAGACGGGAGCGTAGCTGCCGTAGCCGTAATCGCTGCC
>CAZZZJ010000391.1:0-3925 GCA_964658355.1 Beijerinckiaceae bacterium | reverse complement strand
GTGTGGCGCACGTCGTGCAGCGCCCGGCCGCGGCGCTCGGCGGCCTCCGCGATGGCCGGCACCGCGGCGAGCCGCGCATGCAGGCCGCTGGCGATGTCGAACCCGGCCTCCAGCGCGGCGACGATCTCGGCGACCCAGTGTTCCGGCAGCACGCCGCCGGCATTGGCGACGCCGATCACCATCGTGCGGCAGCCCTTGGCGAGCGCCTCGTCGAGGGTCAGGTCGGGGATGCCGAGATCGGCCGCGCAACCGAGCAGGCGGATCTGGCCGATGCACCAGTCCGGGCGCCAGTCGGCGATGCCGTAGGCGGTCTTGGCGGCGAGCCGGTCCGGCACGTCGCCGAGGAACATCAGATAGGGCGTCTCGATCTGCATCGGCCGTCATCCCTTAACGCGCGCGTCGCCGCGGTCTCGTCCCTATCGCGGGATCGCGCCCGCGGGGCAATGCACGAACACGGCCAGCCGGTCATTCGCCGCCGCGTCGCCCTTGCGGCCCGCGCCGTTGTGCGGTGTGGTCCCCGGCGAAACGGATGCAGGATCGCGCGGCATGATCAGGATGTACGGCAACTGGCGCTCGGCCGCCGCCTTCCGGGTGCGGATCGCCCTGAAGATGAAGGGGATCGCCTACGAGGAGACCTTCATCGATCTCGATGCCGGCGACCAGCACGCCCCGGCGTTCCGCAAGATCAACCCGCAGGGCGCGGTGCCGGCGCTGTTCGACGGCGACGAGCCGCCGCTGACCCAGTCGCTGGCGATCCTCGACTACCTGGAGGAGACGAAGGGCGGGGTGAAGCTCCTGCCGGCCGATCCGCGGGAGCGGGCGCGGGCCCGCTCGCTGGCGCAGCTCGTCGCCTGCGACACCCACCCGCTCTACGTGCCGCGGGTGCGGACCTACCTGATGGAGGCCTACGACCTGCCGAAGGAGCGGATGATGGGCTTCGTCCGCCACGCCTTCGAGAGCGGACTGAAGACGCTGGAGACCCGGCTCGCCACCGAGGCCGGCACCGGCCGGTTCAGTCAGGGCGATGCGGTGAGCCATGCCGACCTCTGCCTCGTCAGCCTCTGGGTCGGCACCGCGATCTTCGGGGTCGAGACCGCGCCCTACCCGACCGTGGCGCGCATCGCCGAGGCGTGCCTGGCACTCCCGGCCTTCGCCGAGGCCCATCCCAAGCGCCAGCCCGGCGCACCGGCCGCTTGAGGCGGCGGAAAGAATTTTTGATCGCGGCGGTCGGATTACGCCCGTTCCGGTTTGGTCTAGAACGATTCCGAGATGAGCCCGTCCGGACGGGCGGCTGCGGCCGGCGCCGAGACGCGACGGCTTCAGAGACGACGAGGCGGCGTCACCAGCCGCACCGAGGAGCAATGGAACGCATGGTACCGGGCGAGAACGAACAGGGTCTCCACCGCATCGTCGTGGTCGGCGGCGGTGCCGCGGGCCTCCAGCTCGCGACGAAGCTCGGGGACAAGCTCGGGCGGAGCAAGGGCGTCCACGTCACCCTGGTCGACCGGGCGCGGACCCATATCTGGAAGCCGCTGCTGCACGAGGTCGCCGCCGGCAGCCTCGACGTCGGCCACCACGCGGTCGACTATCTCCACCACGCTCACCAGCACCATTTCCGCTACCGCATCGGCGAGATGACCGGGCTCGACCGGACGGCGCACACGATCCAGCTCGCGGCGAGCCACGATGCCGAGGGTCGCGAGGTGACCCCGGTGCGCTCGGTCGGCTACGACACGCTGGTCATGGCGGTGGGTTCGACCACCAACGATTTCGGCACGCCGGGCGTGAAGGAGCATGCCATCGCCCTGGATACGCAGGATCAGGCGGTGCGCTTCCACCAGCGGCTGGTGAACGGCATGCTGCGGGCCCACACCCAGGTCGGACCGGTGCGGCCGGGCCAGCTCCACGTCACCGTGATCGGGGCCGGCGCGACCGGCACCGAGTTGGCGGCCGAGCTGCACCGCACCGTCCGCGACGTGGTCTCCACCGGCATGGACCGGATCGATCCGGCCAAGGACCTCAAGATCACCCTGGTCGAGGCGGCCGACCGCATCCTGCCGGCGGTGCCGCCGCGGCTCTCGTCCGAGGTGATGGTGCTGCTCGCCAAGATCGGCGTCGAGGTCCGCGTCCAGGCGCGCGTGACGGAAGTGCGGGCCGACGGCGTCGCGCTCGCCGACGGATCGTTCATCCCGTCCGAGCTCGTGGTCTGGGCGGCGGGCGTGAAGGCGCCGCCGTTCCTGCAGGGCATCGGCGGCCTCGAGACCACGCGTACCAACCAGCTCGTGGTGACGCCGACCCTGCAGACCACCCACGATCCGGACATCTTCGCGGTGGGCGACTGCGCCTACCTCGTCGAGGCCGGCTCCGACCGCCCGGTCCCGCCGCGCGCCCAGGCGGCGCACCAGCAGGCGAGCTACCTGATCAAGCAGATCCCCGCCCGGATCGCCGGTCGGCCGCTGAAGCCGTTCAAGTACCGCGACTTCGGCTCGCTGGTCTCGCTCGGCGAGTACTCGACGGTCGGCAGCCTGATGGGATTCATCCGCGGCAAGAACATGTTCATCGCCGGCCTGTTCGCGCGGATGATGTATCGCTCGCTGTACAAGATGCACGAGCAGGCCCTGCACGGCACGGTGAAGACCGCCCTCGACGCCGCCGCCCGCGCCCTGACCCGTCGCACCGAGGCGCGGGTGAAGCTGCACTGAGGGCGGTCCTCTCCGGTCGGCGCGCAGGGCGGACCTCTCCCCATGGCGGCCGTATTCTCACCCCTGGGTCTGGTCTGGTGGAGACCCGCGCCAACCCCGTCATCCCGGGACTGCGAAGCAGGACCCGGGATCCAGACCCGCCGCGGTGGCACGCTCGAGCGCCGTCGGCGGCTATGGGTTCCGGGTTCGCCTACGGCGCCCCGGAAAGGCGGGGTGGGTGATCCGAGGCGCTCAGGAGAAGTGTGAAACCCTCGGGCCCCGGGGCGGGAATAGATTGAGAGGCGTCGCGTACGCCTCCGTTGCGCCGGCGGGCATTCGGTGGTTCCGTGCCGCGGCGCGCGCCAGACGCGCCGCCAGGGAGTTTCGACGCCATGATCCTCGTCAGCGTGATGTATCCTGCCGGTCCGCGGTTCGACATGGACTACTATCTCGGGCACCACATGCCGCTGGTGCGCGAGCGCTGGTCGCCGATGGGCCTGCACGAGGCCAAGATCGTGCGCGGCGTCGGCACGCCGGACGGCAAGCCGGCCCCGTTCCAGGTGATGGCGCTGCCGACCTGGGATTCCGCCGACGCCTTCGCCAAGGCCGCTGCCGAACACGGCCCCGAGATCTTCGGCGACATCCCGAACTTCACCGACGCCCAGGCCGCGGTGCAGATCAACGAATTGCCCGAGGCGCAGAATCCTTCCGAGGCCAAGGCGTGATCGACATCGTCCAGGTGGTCCAGGCCGCCGACCCGAGCCTCGGCACCCGCGTGATCGTGCTGCGCCCGGATTCCCGGGCCCTCGCCACGGCGGAGACGCTGGTGCCCGAGGCGGAGGCTTGGCTCGCCGAGCACGCCCCGGGCGCCCGGCTGCTGCGCAAGACGATCCTGCTCGCTCCCTATCCCGGCGGCATGCCGGCCGAGCGCGCGGTCACCGTGATGGCGTTCCAGGACGCGCAGCACCTGGCCGCCTTCGCCACCGCCTGGACGGCCGATCCCGAACCCGAGGACGCGGAGGCGCCGGAGGGCTGAGGCGCCCTTCCGGACGCCCGATCGAAGAGCACGACGCTCTTCCCTCCCCCCTCACGCCGCCTTCAACCTGTGGATCGTGCCGAGCACCTCGGCCCGCTGGACCTCCAGGCGGTGGATCAGCGGGCGCAGGTCCGCCTCGCCCTGGGCGGCCGCCTCGATCTCGCGGCAGAGGCGCGACAACCGGGTGAAGCCGAGCATGCCGGCGGCC
>CAZZZJ010000390.1:0-3926 GCA_964658355.1 Beijerinckiaceae bacterium | reverse complement strand
TCCACATCAACCGCGTCGCCAAGGTGGTGAAGGGCGGCCGTCGCTTCGGCTTCGCGGCTCTCGTCGTCGTCGGCGACCAGAAGGGCCGCGTCGGCTTCGGCCACGGCAAGGCTCGCGAAGTCCCCGAGGCGATCCGCAAGGCGACCGAGGCGGCCAAGCGCGGCCTCGTCCGCATCTCGCTGCGCGAGGGCCGGACGCTGCACCACGACGTGCAGGGCCGCCATGGCGCCGGCAAGGTGATCCTCCGCGCGGCGCCCCAGGGTACCGGCATCATCGCCGGCGGCCCGATGCGCGCCGTGTTCGAGACGCTCGGCATGCAGGACGTCGTGGCCAAGAGCCTCGGCTCCTCGAACCCCTACAACCTCGTGCGCGCCACCTTCGAGGCGCTCAAGAACGAGGACAGCCCGCGCTCCGTCGCCGGTCGTCGCGGTCTCAAGGTGTCCACGCTCCAGGCGCGGCGCACCGATGCGGACCCGTCCGACCAGTCCGAAGCCGCAGTCGCGTAAGGGGAGGGCAGCATGGCTAGCAAGACTGTCCGCGTCGAGCAGATCGGTTCGCCGATCCGCCGCGAGGCCTCCCAGCGCCAGACGCTGGTGGGCCTGAAGCTGAACAAGCTTCACCGTGTCTCCGAGCTGGAAGACACCCCCGCCGTTCGCGGCATGATCCGAAAGGTCGCGCATCTCGTGCGCGTCCTCGACGACGCGGCTTGAGGAGGGCGCGATGAAGCTCAACGAAATCCGCGACAACGAAGGCGCAACCAAGAACCGGATGCGCGTCGGCCGGGGTATCGGCTCCGGCAAAGGCAAGACCGCAGGCCGCGGCGTGAAGGGTCAGAAGGCCCGGACCGGCGTCGCCATCAAGGGCTTCGAGGGCGGGCAGATGCCGCTCCACCGTCGCCTGCCGAAGCGCGGCTTCAACAACTTGTACTCGACCGACCTCAACGAGGTGAATCTCGGCCGCGTGCAGCAGGCGATCGACGCCGGCAGGCTCGACGGCGCCGCGACCGTCACGGTCGAAGCGCTCGTTCAGGCGGGGATCATCGCCCGGGCCCGCGACGGCGTGAAGCTTCTCGGCGTCGGCGAGCTGACTGCGAAGGTGGCCTTCGAGGTCACCCGCGCATCGAAGTCGGCGGTCGAGGCGGTCGAGAAGGCCGGCGGCAGCGTCGTCGTCGCCTACGGGGCCGGCGTTTCGGTCCGCGGCAAGGGCGGCAAGGGCGAGGCGACCGCCTGAGGGCGGTTGCCTCACGGTTTCCGACCCCTTAAGTCGAAGCTTCGAGCGGCGGCCCGTGCGACCTCGCATGTGGCCGCCGCTTTCGTTTTCAGGGACGCCCCGCGGCGCCCTCGCGACTCATCATCAGGACACAGGCCATGGCCTCAGCCGCCGAGCAGCTCGCCGCGAACCTCAATTTCGGCGCCATCGCCAAGGCCGATGAGCTGAAGAAGCGCATCTGGTTCACGCTCGGTGCGCTCGTCGTGTTCCGGCTCGGGACCTATATCCCGATCCCCGGTATTGATCCGGAGCAGTTCGCGCGGAACTTCCAGAGCCAGGCCGGCGGCGTGCTCGGGCTGTTCAACATGTTCTCCGGCGGTGCCGTCGAGCGCATGGCGATCTTCGCGCTGAACATCATGCCGTACATCTCGGCCTCGATCATCATCCAGCTCCTCACCTCGGTGATCCCGAGCCTCGAGACGCTGAAGAAGGAAGGCGAGTCCGGCCGCAAGGTCATCAACCAGTACACGCGCTACCTGACGGTGGTGCTGGCGCTGGTCCAGTCCTGGGGCATCGCCGTGGGCTTGCAGAGCTCGAGCGCCGCGATCGATCCCGGCCCGTTCTTCCTCGCCTCGACCGTGATCACGCTGACCGGCGGCACGCTGTTCCTGATGTGGATCGGCGAGCAGATCACCTCGCGCGGCATCGGCAACGGCTCGTCGCTGATCATCTTCGCCGGCATCGTCGCCCACCTGCCGACGGCGATCATCGGCGCGCTCGAACTGTCCCGCACCGGCGCCCTGTCCTCCGCGGTCATTCTCGGCGTCGGCGTCGCGGCGATCGGGCTGGTGTACTTCATCGTGTTCATGGAACGCGCCCAGCGGCGCCTGCTGATCAATTACCCCAAGCGCCAGGTCGGCAACCGGATGTATGAGGGACAGACGTCGTTCCTGCCGCTCAAGCTGAACACCTCGGGCGTGATCCCGCCGATCTTCGCCTCGTCGCTGCTGCTGCTGCCCGCCACCGTGGCGAGCTTCTCGGCCAACCAGGGCACGGGCGTGCTGTCGACGGTCACGACCTATCTCGGCCACGGCAGGCCGCTCTACATGGCCCTCTACGCCGCGCTGATCATCTTCTTCGCGTTCTTCTACACCGCGGTCGTCTTCAACCCGCAGGAGACCGCCGACAACCTGAAGAAGCATGGCGGCTTCATCCCCGGCATCCGACCGGGCGAGCGGACCGCGGCCTTCATCGACAAGGTGCTGACCCGCATCACCCTGATTGGTGCCCTCTACCTCACCTTCGTCTGCCTCGTGCCGGAGATCATCGCGTCCTATGCCTCGGCGAGCCTGGGCTTCGGCGGCACCTCGCTTCTCATCGTCGTCTCCGTGACGATGGATACGGTGGCCCAGATCCATGGGCACCTGATGGCGCACCAATACGAGGGCCTCGTGAAGAAGGCCAAGCTGCGCGGCGCCTCGACGACGCAGCGGCGGCGCTGAGGCGACCCGAGAGACACATTGGCCGAAATGACGAGGGCGCGAAGGATTTGTGCGCTCGTCGCCACGGTGTAGGCCGCTACAAGACAGCATGAACACGGAACGATGCCGTCAGGGTATCGCCGTTCGCCACGAAGCCCTGAAAGATGGGCACGGACGAGGACAACGCCATGCGGATCATTCTGCTCGGACCACCCGGCGCAGGGAAGGGGACGCAGTCCGAGCGGATCGTCGCGCGGTTCGGCATTCCTCAGCTCTCCACCGGCGACATGCTGCGTGCCGCGGTCCACGCCGGAACCCCAGTCGGGCTCCAGGCGAAGGCGGTGATGGAGAGCGGCGGCCTCGTCTCCGACGCGATCGTCGTCGGCATCGTCGCCGACCGGATCGAGGAGGCCGACGCGCGGAGCGGGTTCATCCTCGATGGCTTTCCCCGCACCGTGGAGCAAGCCAAGGCCCTCGACGTGATGCTGCGCGAGAAGGGCCTCGAGCTCTCGACGGTGATCGAGTTCAAGGTCGACGAGAAGGTCCTGGTTGGGCGCATCGCCAAGCGCGCCGAAGAGACGGCCGCCCGCGGGCAGCCGGTGCGGAAGGACGACACCCCTGAGGTGTTCGCGTCGCGCCTCGAAGCCTATCGCATCCAGACAGCGCCGCTCTCCGCCTACTATGAGCAGGCCGGAATGCTTGAAACGGTGGACGGCATGGCGCCGATCGACTCGGTCACGGATTCGCTGATGGCGATCCTCGAGCGGCACCGCGAGGGCGTCACGTCCTGACGCGAACTCCACCGGGACCGTCGGCGATACCGACCGATCTGTCTCGAACGCTTCTGGTTATATCGGCCATGATGCTCGTCCTTGGGCCAGTCGCGGCCGAGGCCGGGCCGGCGCAATCCGATCGGTACGATCGGCGGACCACGGGTCGCGCCTCTGCAGACCACCCCTGGAGTTCGCCGCAGGCGCGTGCGTTCGGCGCTGCCCGGGAGTTTCCGCGATAACGGCGGATCTTGCCGCCCGCTGAGCCAGCAGTCCTGACGTTGGCTCGGGGTCGCGGCGTTCGTTTGGATCGCGATGTGGCCTGTCGGGGCGGGCGGGGGGCAGCATGCCGGCCTCCGACAAGCGCGTCCGAAGACCGCGCCCCGACGGTCCAAGGCGTTGACATCGTGGCCGTCCCGCGCTAGCAGGCCGGTCTTCGTCTGCACAGCCGTTGGTCCGAGGTGCC
>CAZZZJ010000389.1:0-3932 GCA_964658355.1 Beijerinckiaceae bacterium | reverse complement strand
CGTTGAAGGTCTTCTCGAAGCGCTCCTCGGCCTCGAATTGCGGCGTCACGTTCTGAAGGATCAGGGCGAGGCAGCTCGGCGTTCCGGACCTGTCCGTCGCGACGATGCTGCGGAGGGAATGGACGAAATCGACGTCCGGGCGGTCGGTCCGCGTCACGTCGACGATGACGTCGTGGAAGGTCTCGCCGCGGACCACCCGCTCGATCGGATACTGGTCCGGCAGGCGATTGTTGCGGTAGCGCAGGGAGAACCGGGCCCGGTACTCGTCCACGGTCGCCCCGAGCTCGGTGAGGCTTTCGGTGCCGTGCATGGCGAGCGCCGCGTCGTTCGCCCAGGTGATGCTCTGGTCGGGCTCGACGAGAATCACGCCCTCGGTCAGGCCGGCGATGATCTGCCGGAGTTCCGATCTGTCGATCCTTGCCGTCACCGGTCCGTGTCGTCCTGCCGAAGGATCGGCCCAAGGCGGACGATCGAGGCGGCAACCGTTGCCGATGCAACCGGTTCCATGTCGGCACGACTGCGCTGGTATGATCGTCACGCCAGCGTAGTCTTGCTCGCTGATGCGATCGGCGATCGCGCCGGAAGACCCGTCGTCGAAGGCCGATCGACCCGCCCGCATCCGACTGGGAAATGTGGCGTCCCCGGCAGGGCTCGAACCTGCGACCCCAGGTTTCATACCACTTCGGCTTTCGCCGCCGCGGGCGTGGTGCCCGCGTTCGTGGCCTGGACTATCCCTTCGCCCTAGGCGCCCGAAGGTGCCCTTAGGTGCCGCCCGTCTAGTCTCTACACCTTCCCGTGCATGGCACTGCGCGGGCTTGGCTCGGGATCGGCAGGGTCGCGACGATCGAGTCGCCGAAACCGGAAGCGTTCCCCGAATTTGAGCGGATCCACCGCGCGGTTTCCCGATGCGGCGCCCAATTTGCGTTTAGGAAACCTGTGCTCTGTCCAGCTGAGCTACGGAGACGTACCGGCGGGTTGTACCATCGTCGCCGTGCGAGTCCACCCGGAACGATGGGTTTGCGAGTGTTGCCGCGATGCCCGCGCGGAGCGCCGCGATCCCGTGCATGCTGTCGCACGATCGGGGCGCGCGGGAGCCGTGGCGATGGGGCGGATGGGGCCGATGAGGATCGTCGCGGTCTGCGCCCTCGCCGTCGTACCCGGCGGCGCCCCGGCCGCGCCGCGATCGGGATCCTCCGAATGCCTCGCGGGCGAGGCGCGCGTGGAGGTGCCGTCTGCGGTCGGGCCGGGCGGCGAATTCACCTTCGCCTCCGGCGCCCGCGCGGTGCTCGGTTCGATGCGCTGGCCCGACGATTCGGACCTCGCCGAGGCCGCGGCGGACCGGCTCCGCGCGCGGCGCGGACGTCCTCTCACCGTCGTCGCCCGGGGCGAGGCCGACCGTTGGGGGCGCCAGCGGATCGACGCCGTGGCGGAAGACGGGGAGGACGAGAACGCGGCGAGGAAGGACCAGGCTGCGGATGTCGCCGGCGACCTGATCGCGGCGGGCCTGGGCCTAGTCGATGCCGGCGAGGGCGACGTCTTGTGCCGGCCGGGGCTGTTCGCCGTCGAGGAGACCGCGCGCAGGGCCGGGCTCGGCCTCTGGCGCCGCCCGCCGATCGAGGCGACGGACGGCGCGGGCCTGCGCGCGGCGGCAGGGCGGTTCGCGGTGGTCCAGGGCACGATCCGCCATGTCGGCGAACGTCCGACGCGGACCTACCTGGACTTCGCAGCCCGGGGCGAGGAGGGCCTCACGGTCACCGTGTCGAAACGCACTTGGCGCAGGATGCGCGAACATGGTTTGAGTGCGGACCGGCTCAGAAACGCGCGGGTGCGTGTGCGCGGGATCGTCGAGATCCGTCGCGGACCGACCCTCGACGTCGCGGCGCCGGAGACGATCGAAGTGCTGGAGTCGCCGACGGCGGTCGCCGGCACGAACACCGATGGGGAGCGGGCGCTGCGGCGCTGAACGGCACGATGGGCGGCACGCGGCGGGGCGAGACGAGGTTCGGGCGAGGCGGGATCACGATGATTCGCCGTCCGCTGGCGCTCGCCGTGCTGCTCGCGCTCTCGGCATGCGCCGGCGAGCAGACCGGTTCCGTGATGGTCCCCGCCGTGGTCGCCGTGCCGGCGGAGGCGCCGCGCACCACCGGACGGCCGCGCAGCGTCAACGATGCCGACCACACCAAGCTCGTCGCCTCCTTCGGCGGGGAATACCGTTCGCCCGCGACGCTGCGCCTGCTCACCGAGGTGACCGACCGCCTGGTCAAGGCCAGCGACCGGCCCGATCAGAGCTACGTGGTGACGCTGCTCGATTCGCCGGTGGTCAACGCCTTCGCCCTGCCGAGCGGCCGGCTCTACGTCACCCGCGGCCTCGTGGCGCTGGCGAGCGACACCTCGGAGATCGCCGCCGTCCTCGCGCACGAGATCGCGCACGTGACGCTGAACCATGCGACGGCGCGGACCGAGCTGGAGCTGCGCTCGCAGCTCGTCAGCCGGGTGGTTGCCGACGTGCTGAACGACCCGGCTACGGGGGCGCAGCTTCGGAACCAGTCGCGCTTCGCGCTCGCCCGCTTCTCCCGCGAGCAGGAGCTCGAGGCCGACGCCGCGGGCGTGCGCACGCTGGCGAAGGCGGGATACGACCCCTACGGCGCCGGCCGTTTCCTCACGGCGTTGAACCGGACGCTGGCGCTGAAGTCCGGCGGCGGCACCGCGGGCGAGCCCGACATGCTCGCGACCCATCCGGGCACGGCCGAGCGCATCGGCCTCGTCACCCGCGCCGCACGGCGCACGGGGGCTCCGGGCGTCGGGACCGACGATCGGGCCGCGTATCTCGCGGCGATCGACGGGCTGGCCTACGGCGACAACCCCGGCGAGGGCGCCGTGCGCGGCCGCCGCTTCGTCCATCCGAGCCTCGGCATCGCCTTCGAGGTGCCGGAGGGCTTCACCATCGAGAACACCCGCAACGCCGTGCTCGGCACGACCGGCGAGGGGAGCCGGCGCCTGCTGTTCGATCAGGTCGAGGCGAAGGACGACCAGGGCCTCGACGCGATCCTCAAGGCGACGTGGAACGACGCGATCGACCCGGCCTCGATCGAGGTCCGGCCGATCGGCGACCATCCGGCGGCCACCGCCCTGTCGCGCGGCAAGGACTGGACCTTCCGGCTCGCCGCGATCCGCGTGGGCGACGCGACCTTCCGCCTGATCATGGCGGCCAAGGGCGCGACCGACCCCGAGCCGGCCTTCCGCCGCTGGACGGCGAGCCTGGCCGCGGTCTCGGCGGCCGAGACCGCCTCGCTCAAGCCGCTTCACCTGCAGATCGTCACCGCCGCCTCCGCGAGTGCCGACGACCTCGCCCGCCGCATGGTCGTGCTGGACCGGGCGCTGGAGCGTTTCCTGGTCCTCAACGGGTTGGAGCGCGGGATGCCGCTGAAGCCGGGCCAGAGCTACAAGGTGGTGGTGGAGTAGCCGCATTCACCACGTCGCGGCGTGCACCGGCCTTGCCACCGGCGTCGCGTTCGCGCCATGCCCGAACCCGCCGACACGCAGGATGGGCTTGCCATGATCCGCTTCTACTACAACCTCGCGCCGAACCCGATGAAGGTCGCGCTCTGCCTGGAGGAGACGGGCCTCCCCTACGAGCCGATCCCGGTCGATACGCGCAAGGGCGAACAGTTCGCGGACGCCTATGCCGCGATCAACCCGAACGCGAAGGTGCCGTCGATCGTCGACGGCGACGCCACGGTGTTCGATTCCAATGCGATCCTGCTGCACCTCGCCGAGAAGGCCGGAGCCTTCCTGCCTCACGGCGAGGCGGCACGCGGTGAGATGCTGTCCTGGCTGATGTTCGTCGCCACCGGCATCGGGCCGTTCTCCGGCCAGTGCGTGCATTTCCGCCACTTCGCGCCGGAGGCCGAGCGGACCGGCTACGCCGCCGA
>CAZZZJ010000388.1:0-3940 GCA_964658355.1 Beijerinckiaceae bacterium | reverse complement strand
CCTTGTTGAACACGATCGGCTCGGAGGGGATCGGCGAGCCGGTCTCGGCGGCGTGGTCGACGAAGTTGAGGCCGATCGCGACGAAGTTTCGGGTACCCCCGACGCAGGGGCCGAGCCGCGTCGAGGCCGGCAACAGCGGCAGCGTCTCCGGATCGATCAGGCGAAGCCGATCGAGCGATTCGGGCGAGAGGCCCGGACCGGCGATGTCGCGCAGGATTCCCGACAGGTCGCGCAAGGCGCCGGCGCCGTCGATCAGGCCCGGCTTCTCGTCACCGTGCATCCCGTGCCGAACCAACTTCATGTGCGCTCCACGTCTCTAGCGATCGACTTGCGGAAGGTGGTCGCCGCGGCAGGCGGGTCAAGCGCCCGCTCAGGCCTTCACGCGCACGTAGGTGCCGGGCGCCGGTGCCAGAGAGGGCAGCGCGTCGCCGCCGGGCTTGCGTGCGGGGACACGCTCGGGAGCCTGAGCCTCGAGCCACGAGAACCAGTAAGGCCACCACGAGCCCTTGGTCTCGGTGGCGGCCCGAATCCAGTCCTCGAGGCGGCCTTCCGCCTTGCCGCCGGTCCAGTACCCGTATTTCGGCTTCGACGGCGGGTTGACGACGCCGGCGATGTGCCCCGAGCCCGCGAGCACGTAGTCGACCGGGCCACCGAACTTCGACGAGCCCTCGAACACCGAGATCGCCGGGGCGATGTGGTCCTCGCGGGTGGCGAGGTTGAACACCGGCACC
Source organism: Beijerinckiaceae bacterium (assembly GCA_964658355.1). Taxonomy (GTDB): domain Bacteria; phylum Pseudomonadota; class Alphaproteobacteria; order Rhizobiales; family Beijerinckiaceae; genus Methylobacterium. Next base: position 3,209 of record CAZZZJ010000388.1, on the reverse strand, counting down.
TTCACCTTCTTCAGGTCGAGGCGGACGTTGCCGAGCACCATCTTGCCCTGCGCGAGGTTGTTCTCGAGGTAGCAGTTGCGCAGGTAGAAGGCGTGGTTGGCGGCCGGCATGCGGGTGGCGTCGGCATTCCAGTACAGCAGGTCGAAAGCGCTCGGCGGCTTGCCCTTGACGTAGTTGTTGACGACGTAGGACCAGATCAGGTCGTTCGGGCGCAACATGTTGAACGCGTTGGCCATCTTGGCGCCGTCGAGGTAGCCGCGCTCGGCCATCTGCGTCTCGATCTGCCGGATCTGCTCCTCGTCGGCGAAGACCTTGAGGTCGCCGGCATGGGTGAAGTCGACCTGCGTGGTGAGGAAGGTCGCGCTCTTGATCCGCGTGTTGCCGGTGGCCGCCTGCATGGCGAGCGTCACGGCGAGCAGCGTGCCGCCGACGCAGTAGCCGGCCGCCGCCACCTCGGTCTCGCCGGTGGCGACGCCGATCGCGTCGATCGCCGCCTCGATGCCCTCGCGCATGTAGGACTCGAAGTCCTTGTCGCGGTGGCGCTCGTCCGGGTTCACCCAGGAGATCACGAAGACGGTCAGCCCCTGGTCGACCATCCAGCCGATCAGGCTTTTCGCCGGGTTCAGGTCGAGGATGTAGAACTTGTTGATCCAAGGCGGCACGATCAGGAACGGGCGCTTCAGCACCGTCTCGGTCCGCGGCGCGTACTGGATCAACTCCATCAGGTCGTTGCGGAACACGACCTCGCCCGGCGTCACCGCCACGTCGACGCCGAAGGTGAAGGCGTCGCGGTCGGTCTGGCGCACGCGCAGCTCGCCCGATCCCGCCTCGATGTCCTCCTGCAGCATCTTCATGCCGCGGACGAGGTTGGCGCCGTTCTCCTGCAGCGTGTGCCGGATCAGCTCCGGATTGGTCATCACGAAGTTCGAAGGCGAGAGCGCGCCGGCGAGCTGGCGCAGGTAGAACTGCGCCTTGTGCCGGGTGTGCTCGTCGATGCCCTCGGCCTCATTCACGAGGCCTTCGGCCCAGCGGGTCGTGATCAGGTAGCCCTGCTTGATGAAGTCGAAATACGGGTTCGACGACCATTCGGCGTGGGCGAAGCGGGCATCCTTCGGCTCGGGCTGCACCACCGGCACGGCCTCACGCCCCTGGAGCCGGAACCAGGTCGCGCCCCAGAGAGCGACGAACGCCTCGCTCAGCTTGGTCTGCGCCTCGAGGGTCCGCTTCGGATCGGACAGCCACGTCTCGGCGACCGTACCGAGGGTGCGCACCAGGTCGCTGGCCTCCTGCGGCGGTTTCGGCTGCACCGGCAGCCCGTCTTCCGGAGCGACGTAGCGTGCGGCGGCGCGGCCGAGCTCCTCCATGAACTGGCCCGCATTGCGCGAGAGGGCCTCGAAATCGGGCATCGCGGGCGTCGTCGGCTGCGTCGTCACGCGTCATCCACTCCCTGGCATTATCCGCGCCGGCAGCGCGGCGGACCCGAGCGGACGCCATGGGGCGGTCCGAGCCTCGTTTCCAACAAATTAACGCGCCAACACCGAATTTGCCCAGCGCGACAGGCGACGAGTGCGATACATCCACGGCATGGCCCCAACTCCGATCGATTTCGCGCCCCGCAGCTTTACGGCTCGCACCGGCGGAAGCCGCCGGCTCCGGTTCGCGCTCGCGCTCGGCATGGCCGCAGCGACGGGTGCCTGCTCCTCCGACCTCTCGCCGATCAAGACGCTCGCGGTCGAGGCCGGCTACGGCCCGAAAGCGGTCGCAGCGCCCGACTTCGTCACGAACTCGCGCCCGAAGGGCGATTCCGAATTCATGCCGGTGGGCGTCTCCGCGCCGGCGCGGACGGTGCGCGCGAAGTCGGCGGAGAGCCAGAAGACGCTGCAGGCCGAGCTCGAAGGCGCACGCGGGCGCAACGAAACGAAGGGCCGCGCCGCCGAGAGCGCCGGCAAGGCGACCAAGCCCGCCGCCGCACCGCCGCAGCCGGCGCAATAAGCCTGAAATACGGGGTCGGCGGCGGCCCGCTTCGATGGTAATGAGATCGACCGCCACCCGCCGGGGCCGCCAATGCCGCCCCGCGGGATCCGCGCCGATGGACAGATGGCCATGACCGATTTTCACCGCATCAAGCGCCTGCCCCCCTACGTGTTCGAGCAGGTCAATCGGATCAAGGCCGCCGCCCGAGCCAACGGCGCCGACATCATCGACCTCGGGATGGGCAACCCCGACCTCGACGCCCCGAAGCACGTCATCGCGAAGCTGTGCGAGACTGCCGGGCGTCCGCGCACCGACCGCTACTCGGCCTCCAAGGGCATCGCCGGCCTGCGCCGCGCCCAGGCCGGCTACTACCAGCGCCGTTTCGGCGTGAGCCTGAACCCGGACACCCAGGTCGTGGCGACGCTCGGCTCGAAGGAGGGCTTCGCCAACATGGCGCAGGCGATCACCGCGCCCGGCGACGTGGTGCTGGTGCCCAATCCGAGCTACCCGATCCACGCCTTCGGCTTCCTGATGGCCGGTGGGGTGATCCGCTCCGTTCCGGCCGAGCCGACACCCGCGTTCTTCCCGGCGCTGGAGCGCGCCATGGCGCACTCGATCCCGAAGCCCGTGGCCCTGGTGGTCTGCTACCCGTCGAACCCGACCGCCTACGTCGCGACGCTGGATTTCTACCGCGACCTCGTCGCCTTCGCGAAGCGCCACGAGATCATTTTGCTCTCGGACCTCGCCTACGCCGAGGTCTACTTCGACGGCGAGCCGCCGCCCTCGGTGCTGCAGGTGCCGGGCGCGATCGACGTCACGGTGGAGTTCACCTCGCTGTCGAAGACCTATTCCATGGCCGGCTGGCGCATGGGCTTCGCCGTCGGCAACGAGCGTCTGCTGGCCGCGCTGAGCCGCGTGAAATCCTACCTCGACTACGGCGCCTTCACCCCGATCCAGGTGGCGGCCACAGCCGCCCTCAATGGACCGGACGACTGCATCCACGAGATGCGGGCGGTCTACAAGAAGCGCCGCGACGCCTTGGTCGAGTCCTTCGGCAAAGCCGGCTGGAAGATCCCTGCGCCGGCCGCCTCGATGTTCGCCTGGGTACCGATCCCGGAGAAGTTCAAGGACATGGGCAGCCTCGAATTCTCGAAGCTGCTGCTGGAGAAGTCCGACGTGGCGGTGGCGCCGGGCATCGGCTTCGGCGAGTTCGGCGACGACTACGTCCGCATCGC
>CAZZZJ010000387.1:0-3943 GCA_964658355.1 Beijerinckiaceae bacterium | reverse complement strand
CTAGCCTCGTGCCATGGCGACACCGGCTCCCAGCGCACTCGTCGAACTGCTCAAGCCGATCACATGGTTCGCGCCGATGTGGGCCTTCGCCTGCGGGGTGGTCTCGTCGGGGCAATCCACCCACGGGCAATGGCCTGTGATCATGGCCGGTGTCGTGCTCGCCGGGCCGCTGGTCTGCGCCACGAGCCAAGCGGTCAACGACTGGTACGATCGCCACGTCGACGCCATCAACGAGCCGAACCGCCCGATTCCCTCCGGCCGCATGCCCGGTCGCTGGGGCCTCTACGTCGCCGCGGCCTGGACCGGTCTGTCGCTCCTGGTCGCCGCGGCGCTCGGACCCTGGATTCTCGGGGCCGCGATCTTCGGCCTCGTGCTGGCATGGCTCTACAGCGCCCCGCCGATGCGGCTCAAGAGCAACGGTTGGTGGGGCAATTCCGCTGTGGCGATCTGCTACGAGGGCTTGCCCTGGTTCACCGGTGCGGCCGTCATGGCCGCCACCGTGCCCGATCACCGCGTCCTGATCGTCGCCGCACTCTACTCCATCGGCGCCCACGGGATCATGACGCTGAACGACTTCAAGTCGGTGGAGGGCGATACCATCACCGGCATCCGCTCGCTTCCGGTCCAGCTCGGCATCGAGGGGGCCGCCCGCTTCGCCTGCCTCGTGATGGCCTTGCCGCAAGTGGCGGTGATCGCCTGCCTTTTTGCCTGGAGCCGGGGATGGCATGCCGCCATCGTCGCGATGTTGCTCATCGGGCAGATCGCCCTGATGCGCCGCCTGCTCGCGGCTCCGCGCGCCAAGGCGGCCTGGTACAACGGCACCGGCACCACCCTCTACGTCCTCGGGATGCTGGTCTCCGCCTTCGCGCTTCGCCCGCTCGTCGGAGTGCCGTGATGGCCACGTCGTTCTCTTGGACCCAGATCGTCCGTCTCGGCCTCGTCCAGACCGCGCTCGGATCCGTCGTGGTGCTCATGACCTCGACGATCAACCGGGTGATGGTGGTGGAGCTCGCCCTCCCCGCGATCGTTCCGGGGGCATTGGTCGCCCTGCACTACGCGGTGCAGGTGTTGCGCCCGCGCTGGGGCTACGGCTCCGATGTCGGCGGCCGGCGCACGCCCTGGATCGTCGGCGGCATGGCCGCTCTGGCCCTCGGCGGCTTCCTCGCCGCTGTAGCGACCGCGCTCGCGGAGACCAACCTCTCGGCGGGCCTTGCGCTCGCGATCCTCGCGTTCTTCTCCGTCGGCATCGGCGCGGGCGCCGCGGGAACCTCGCTGCTCGTGCTGCTCGCGACCGGCGTGGAGGACCGGCGCAGGGGCGCCGCGGCGACGATCGTCTGGGTGATGATGATCGCGGGGTTCGCCGTCACGGCGCCGCTCGCCGGGCATTTCCTTGATCCGTTCTCCGGTCAGCGGCTGGTCGCCGTCTCGGGAACCGTTTCCCTCGTGGCGTTCGTCCTCGCATGTCTCGCCGTGCGTGGCGTCGAGCCGGCCCGCCCGGCCGTCCGATCGGAATCCACGGGTCCTGCGAAGGCACCGTTCCTCACGGTGCTCGCGAAGGTCTGGGCCGAACCGGCCTCGCGCCGCTTCACCGTGTTCATCTTCGTGGCGATGCTGGCCTACAGCGCCCAGGAACTGATCCTCGAGCCCTTCGCCGGCCTCGTCTTCGCGATGAGCCCGGGTACCACGACCAAGCTCGCCGGCCTCCAGCACGGCGGCGTGCTTGCCGGGATGCTGCTGGTCGCCGGGGTTACGATGGGCGTCGGCGGCCCCTGGCTCGGCTCGCTCAAGTTCTGGACGGCGCTCGGCTGCGCTGGATCGGGTGCGATGCTCGCCGGGATCGCGGCCGGCGGTCTTGCCGGGCCGGACTTCCCCTTGCGCCCCGTGGTCTTCGGGCTCGGTCTGTTCAACGGTGTCTTCGCTGTCGCCGCGATCGGTTCGATGATGGGGCTCGCGGGCGCCGGCGGCGAGACCGAGCGCGGCACGCGCATGGGCGTCTGGGGCGCGGCACAGGGCGTGGCCTTCGGCGCCGGCGGCTTCCTCGGCACGGTCGCGGTCGACCTCGCCCGACTCGTCACGGCGCAGGCGGTGCAGGCCTATGCCGCGGTCTTCCTCGCGGAAGCGCTGCTGTTCGTGGTCGCGACCTTGATCGCTTTGCGCATCGAGCACGCGGGCGCCACCCGCGTCCCACGCAAGGAACGGAACGCGGCGCTGAACCTACAGTTGGAGCCCCGCTTCTAAGTCATTGCCGAAGCGGCTTTTTCACACGTTTTTGCTTCGACCCCAGATCGATGCGCCAGGGAGCACAGCATGTCCGAGGCAGCCGAGGTTTTCGATTGCGTCGTGGTCGGCGGCGGGCCCGCGGGCGCCACCGCAGCCACCGATCTGGCCCGGATGGGCCGCAGCGTTCTGCTCCTCGACAAGCCGGGGCGGATCAAGCCCTGCGGCGGCGCGATCCCGCCGCGCGCGATCCGGGACTTCGCCATCCCCGATGCGCAGATCGTCGCCCGCATCAAGCTGGCGCGAATGATCGCTCCCTCCGACAAGACCGTCGACATGCCGGTGGGCGACGGCTTCGTCGGAATGGTCGACCGCGAGCATTTCGATCCGTGGCTGCGCGACCGGGCGTCGCTCGCCGGCGCCGATTATCGTGCCGGCACCTACGAGCGGATCGTTCGTGACGATGCCGGGACCACGGTTCATTACCGCGTCGGCGCCGCGGCGCGCGCGGTCCGGACCAAGCTGGTGATCGGGGCAGACGGTGCGTCTTCGCCAGTCGGGCGCGCCGAGATCCCGGGACATGCCGGGATGCGCCAGGTCTTCGCCTACCACGAGATCGTCCGTCCGCCTGCGGACGGCACCGGAAACTTCGCCGCGACCCGCTGCGACGTGTTCTATCAGGGCAAGCACTCGCCCGACTTCTACGCGTGGATCTTCCCGCACGGCGACACGATCAGCATCGGCACCGGCTCGGCCAAGAAGGGCTTCTCGCTGCGAACCGCGATCCGCAACCTGCGCGAATCGACCGGCCTGGCGGCTGGCGAGACGGTGCGGCGCGAGGGCGCGCCGCTGCCGCTCAAGCCCTTGAAGAAGTGGGACAACGGTCGCGACGTGCTGCTCACCGGAGACGCGGCCGGCATCGTTGCGCCGGCCTCGGGCGAGGGCATCTACTACGCGATGCTCGGCGGTCGGCTCGCGGCCGAGGCGGCCGATACGTTCCTCAGGACGGGGGATGCCCGCGCCCTCACCCAGGCCCGCCGCCGCTTCATGAAGCTGCATGGGCGGGTCTTCCTGATCCTGCGGATCATGCAGGGGGTCTGGTACCGCAACGACGCCCTGCGCGAGCGCTTCGTCTCGATCTGCCGCGACAAGGACGTGCAGCAGCTCACCTGGGAAAGCTACATGAATAAGGAGTTGGTGAGGAAGAAGCCGATGGCCCACGTGAAGATCTTCTTCAAGGACATGGCGCACCTGTTCCGCTGGGTCTCGCCTTGAGCCAAGTCTGGATGCCGGCGACGATCGCCGCCCTGTCCGCGCTCGTGGTGGCGCTTGCCGGCGGTGTGCTGACCACCACCGGCCCGTGGTACCGCGCCCTGCGCAACCCCGCTTGGAAGCCGCCGGACTGGGCCTTCGGGCCGGTCTGGGCGACCATCTTCACCTTCTGCGTCGTCTCCGCCGTGATCGCCTGGAGCGAGGCCGATGAGCCGCAGCGCATCGCGCTGCTCGCGGCCTACGCGGTCAACGCGGTGCTCAACATCGCGTGGAGCGCCTTGTTCTTCCGCGCCGAGCGGCCGGACTGGGCCTTCTTCGAACTCGTCCTGCTCTGGCTTTCGGTGCTCGTGCTGATCGCCGTGACGCTGCCGGTCTCGGGCCTCGCGGCGGCCCTGCTGGCGCCCTACCTCGCCTGGGTGACGGTGGCCGGCTTCCTCAACCGCGCGATCGTGCG
>CAZZZJ010000386.1:0-3944 GCA_964658355.1 Beijerinckiaceae bacterium | reverse complement strand
TGCCGCTGATGCCGATGGTCGCGATCCTCGCCGTGCTGGCGCTGCGTGCCGGGGCCCTCGACCCGTCGCGGCGCGGGGCGAAGGCGATGGCGCTGCTCGTGCCCGCGATCCCGGTCGGTCTGACGATCGGCCTCGTCCTGGTCGCGTGGCGCCTCGACCGGGTCCTCCCCGTGCTGTCGCTGCCGCTTCTGGGCGCGGCCTGCATGCTGTCGATCGCGGCCTGGATCGCCTACGCGCGGAGCGGTCCGGAACGGGCGATGCTGTTCGCGATCCTCTCCGCCTGCGTGCTCTCGCCCACGGTCCTCGGGCTGGCGCAGACCGAGATCCCGGCGCTGAAGGTCTCCGACCGGCTCGCCGCGATCCGCGACCGCCTGCCGTGCCGGCCGCAGGTCGCCAGCCTCGGCTACCGCGAGCCCAGCCTCGTGTTCCTGATCGGCACGGACTTGGCCACCCCGAACACCGCCGCCGAGGCGCTGGCCTTCCTAGAGGCCGGCGGCTGCCGCCTCGTCTTCGTCGAGCAGCGTTCGGCCGCCGACTTTGCCGCCGCGTGGCCCGTCGGCGGCGCGGTCCCCGAGGCGGTCGGGCAGGTGTCGGGCTTCAACATCAACGCCGGCCGCCGGGTCGACATCACCGCCTATGCGGCGACCCCCAAGGCACGCACGGTGCAGCCATGAACCCGGATTCGATGTCCCCCTGCCTCAGCGTCGTCGTGCCGGTCAAGAACGAGGCCGGCAACATCGCGGGCCTCGTCACCGAGATCGAGGCCGCCTGCGCGGCGCTGGCGCCCTTCGAGGTGATCTACGTCGACGACGGCTCCACCGACGCGACGCCGGCCGCGCTCGATGCGGCGCGGCAGGGCCGCCCCTGGCTGCGGGTGCTGCGTCACGCCCGCAGCGGCGGGCAATCGGCGGCCGTGCGCAGCGGCGTCTCGGCGGCCCACGGTGCGATCGTCGCGACGCTGGACGGCGACGGCCAGAACGACCCGGCCTTCATCCCCGTCCTGGTGGCGGCCCTCGAACAGGCTGGCGAGGAGGCAGGCCTCGCGCAGGGGCAGCGCAAGGGCCGCAAGGACGGGCGCTTCAAGATGATCCAGTCCCGCATCGCCAACGGCGTGCGGGGCAGGATCCTCAACGATTCCACCCGCGATACCGGCTGCGGCCTCAAGGTCTTCCGCCGCGCGGTCTACTTGCGCCTGCCGTATTTCGACGCCCTGCACCGCTTCATGCCGGCGCTGGTCGTGCGCGAGGGTTTCGCGGTCGTGCATCGCGACGTGGTCGACCGGCCGCGCTTCACCGGCGTGTCGAACTACGGGCTGTTCGACCGCCTCTGGGTCGGATTGCTCGATCTCGCCGGCGTGTGGTGGCTGATCCGCCGCAAGCGCCCGACGCCAGCGGCCACCGAGGTTTGAGCCCATGCTGATCCAGTTGGCCAAAGACCTCCCGGACTACTTCTACGACGTATTCGTCACCCGCTTCGATTTCTGGCTGGTCTTCGGCATCCTGGCGCAGCTGGTCTTCGGCTCACGCTTCATCCTGCAATGGATCGCAAGCGAGCGGGCCGGGCGGAGCGTGATCCCGCTGTCGTTCTGGTTCCTGTCGATCGCCGGCGGGATCATGACCCTGGTCTACGGTTTCGTGCGTCGCGAGCCGGTGATCATCATCGGGCAGGGCCTGTCGACCGGAATCTACCTGCGCAACCTCGCCCTGATCTTCCGCAACCGGCGCGGGACCGAAACCAAGGCGGGCTGAGCGGACGGTCCGCGCCGCACCCTGCGGCGGCGCGGCCGGGTGCGGCTCGGGCGATCAGCGCCGCAGCGACGAGGGTCGCGGCAGCTGCCACAGGTCGTCGTGGGCATCCGAGAAGCGACCGAGTCGCCGATCCCCGTAGAGGCAGAGAAAGCCGAGGGCGCAGGGCAGCCCGAACAGCATGGCCATCATCCACGGCATAGGGTCGACGTCTCTTCTGACTGCGGAGATTGCGCGGCGCACCCCGACATGGGTCCTAATTCATAACGCATGCCAGGAACGCGTCAAGGCGAGTTAGGACAGAGCGCCTAACCGTGCGCGCCGCGCGGCAGGTTCGCCACACCTGGCTGTTGCCCTAGATCCAACCCTGCACCCGTGTTCGTCTCGCGCCCCCCACGCCACCCGCCGCTCGGAGCCCGATGTCCCAGGACGAACTCCGCGATCCGCTCCCGCCCTTCCACGACGACCTCGACGCGGCCTTCGCCGAGCTGTGGCGACTGCTCGCGGACGGAGTGGCGCATGGGCGCAGCGCGTTCCACACCCCGAGCATCGCGACGCTCGACCATGCCGGGCGACCACGCAGCCGCACGGTGGTCCTGCGGGATGCCGACGCCGCGACCGGCACCCTGCGGTTCCATTGCGACCGCCGCTCGGACAAGGCCGCCGAAATCGCTGCCAATTCGGCCTGCGCGCTCCACGCCTACGACCGCGCAGCCAAGGTGCAGATCCGGATCGAGGGCCGCGCCGGCCTCCACGTCGACGACGCGGTCGCGGACAAGGCCTGGGACGGTTCGCGGGCGATGAGCCGGGTCTGCTACGGCATCGCGCCCGGCCCCGGCACCGCGCTCGATGCCGGCGGCGGCTATGCGGTCCCGGACGAGGCGACGGCGCTGACCGTCGGGCGCCCGAACTTCTCCGCCGTGCTCATCCGAGCCGAGGCCCTCGACTTCCTCTACCTCGACCGCCGCGGCCACCGTCGCGCCGGCTGGCGCCGCGACGGGGAAGGGTGGCGGGGCGAATGGCGCGTGCCGTGAGGCCGCCTCAGCCCGCCGCCCGCAACCGCGCGAACCCCGCGTCGAGGTCGGCCTTCAGGTCCGCCACGTCCTCGAGGCCGATGTGGAAGCGCAAAGCCGGTCCGCCGGGCGCCCATCGCGTCGCCGTGCGATAGGGCCTGCAATCGAAGGGGATGACGAGGCTCTCGAAGCCGCCCCAGGAGAAGCCCATCCCGAACAGTTCCAGCCCGTCGAGCATCGCGGCCAGCGCCGCGTCCGAGGCGGGCTTGAGGATCACGCCGAACAGGCCGGAGGCGCCGGAGAAGTCGCGCGTCCAGATCGCATGGCCGGGATCCTCGGGAAGGCCCGGATGGAGCACCCGCAGCACCTCCGGGCGGTCCTGGAGCCAGCGCGCCATCTCCAGACCGGCCCGGCCGTGCTCGCGCAGGCGGAGGTTCATCGTCCGGAGGCCGCGCAGCGCCAGGAACATGTCCTCCGGGCCGGCGCAGGGGGCGATCTGGTCGAAGGTCCGTCGGACGGCCGGGAAATGCGCGGCGTTGGCCGAGGTCAGGCCGAGGAGCAGGTCGGATCCGCCGCTGAGGTACTTGGTCCCGGCCTCGACCGCGATGTCGACGCCGCGGGCGTGCGGCGGGAACAGCAGCGGCGTCGCCCAGGTGTTGTCCATGATCACCGTGCCGCCGCGGTCATGCACGACCTCAGCGATCGCCGGCACGTCCTGCATCTCGAAGCTCTGCGAGCCCGGCGCCTCAACGAGCACCGCCTTGGTGTTGCCGCGCATCAGGTCGGCGATGCCGGCGCCGACCAGCGGATCGTAATAGGTCGTCTCGACGCCGAACCGGGCGAGGAGCCCGTCGCAGAAGATCCGGGTCGGACGATAGGCGGAATCGGTGACGAGCAGGTGGTCGCCGGCCGAGACCGAGGCCATCAGCGCGACGGTGAGCGCGCACAGGCCCGAGGGCGTCGCCACCGTGCCGGCGGCACCCGCGACCTCGCTCCAGGCATCGGTCAGCGCGTCCATCGTCGGCGTGCCGCTGGTGCCGTAATTGTAGCGCCCGCGCCGGTGCACGATGTCGTCGTAGGTCGGATAGAGCACGGTCGAGCCGCGATAGATCGGCGTGTTGACGAACCCGTGCTGCGCCGACGGATCGCGCCCCGCATGGACGAGGCGCGTCGCGACCCCGAACGA
>CAZZZJ010000385.1:0-3944 GCA_964658355.1 Beijerinckiaceae bacterium | reverse complement strand
TGAGCCTTAAAGCCCACGCATGCTGACCTCCCCGACGACGCGCCGCCCGCTGGTTCTCGCCGCGGTGATGGCGGCGATGTTCATGATCGCGATCGAGGCGACCATCGTCTCGACCGCGATGCCGCAGATCGCGGGCCAACTCGGCGACCTTCACCTCTACGCCTGGGTGTTCGCCTCCTTCCTGCTGACGCAGACCGCGACCACCGTGGTGTTCGGCAAGCTGTCCGATCTCTACGGCCGGCGTCCCGTGCTGCTGTTCGGCATCGCGGTGTTCCTCATCGGCTCGCTGCTGTGCGGCTTCGCTTGGTCGATGCCCTCGCTGATCCTGTTCCGGCTCGTGCAGGGCGTCGGCGCCGGCGCGATCCAGCCCGTGAGCATGACCGTGGTCGGCGACCTCTACGCCGCCCGTGAGCGCGGACGGGTCCAGGGGTATCTCGCGAGCGTCTGGGGCGTGTCGTCGGTCGCCGGGCCGCTGGCGGGCGGCCTGATCATCGGGCACCTGAGCTGGCCGTGGATCTTCTGGATCAACCTGCCGGTCGGCGTCCTCGCGGCCGTCCTGTTCCTTCTGTTCCTGCGCGAAGAGGTCGAGCGCAGGCCGCGCCACATCGACGTGGCCGGGGCGAGCCTGTTCACGGTGGCGATCGCCGCGCTGATGATCGCCCTGACCGAGACCTCGGCCGCGCCGACCGTCGCCGTGGCATCCAGCCTGACCTTCCTGGTCGCCATCATCCTGTTCGTGCTGCAGGAGCGGCGGGCCGCCGACCCCATGCTGGATTTCTCGCTTTGGGGACAGCGTCCGATCCTGACCGCCAACGCCGCGACGCTGCTCTCGGGCATGGCGATCATCGGGCTCACCGCCTTCCTGCCGATGTACGTGCAAGGCGTGCTTCGGCAGTCGCCGCTCGTCGCCGGCTTCACGCTGACCCTCATGGTGCTCGGCTGGCCCATCGGCGCCACGACGGCGGCGCGCAGCTTCGTGCGATTCGGCCTCCGACCGGTCCTGCTCCTCGGCGCCGCCTTGCTGCCGATCGGTGCGACGGCCTTCCTCGCGCTCGGCCCGGAGACCTCGCCGCTCGTCGCCGCGGTGGGGTCGATCATCATGGGTCTCGGCATGGGCTTCCTGTCGACGTCGGCGATCGTGATCATCCAGGACAGCGTTGAATGGGCGCAGCGCGGTGCGGCCACCGCCTCGAACATCTTCGCGCGCAACCTCGGCTCGACGCTCGGCGCCACCGCTCTCGGCGCCGTCCTGAACTATCGCCTCGTCCATCCGGACGGCGGGGTCATGGTCGATCCCGACCAGCTGCGCCGCCTGCTCGACAATCCGGCAAGCCTCGGCGGAGCCGGGGAAGCGGCCCGCATCAGCCTGCAGCACGCCCTGCACGGCACCTTCTGGACGGTCTTTGCGGTCGCGCTGCTGACCCTGCTGGTGTCCCTGCTCGTCCCACGTGTGGCGATCGCGGAGGCGCGTCCGGCGGCGGCGGAGTAGCCCGGAATCCCGTCTCCGCGACCTGACGCGCGACGCCGATCGCGACCGTGCGGCGGCGCTTCACGCAGGGCCGCCTATGCCCTCCGGTCGAAGGGCGAGACGCAGGAAGCTGACGAGGCTTGCGACGCCAGCGAAGCCGCCGCCGAGCGCGAGCGCGAGCGCCGGTCCGTGGGCATCGGCGATCGCGAAACAGGCCGCGACGAGTGCGGCACCCATCGTCTGGCCGAGGAGCCGCGCGGTGGCGACGATGCCGCTGGCGCCGCCGGACCGAGCAGGCGGGGCGCTCGTCATGATGGCGCGCAGGTTCGGCGCCTGAAAGAAACCGAAGCCGGCGCCGCAGATCGCCATCCGCCAGCCGATGTCCACGACGCTCGGGGCAGCCGGCAGCGACGCGAGCAACCCCATGCCGAGGGCGAGGCCCGCAAGGCCGATCCCGCCCAGCAACCCGGGCGGGTAGCGGTCCGAGAGGCGCCCGGCAACGGGCGCCATCAGCGCGACCACCACCGGCCAGGGCGTCATCAGGAAGCCGGTCTCGACCTGGGTTCGCCCGAGCGCGTGCTGGAACAGGAACGGCAGCGAGACGAAGGCGAGCCCCTGCGCCGCGAACGAGCACACCGACGTCGTGGCCGAAAGGGCGAACAGCGGACGCCGGAGGAGGTCGGCGGCCAGCATCGGCGCGGGATGCCCGGCCTGACGACGCATCAGGAGCAGGAAACAGCCGAGCGAGCCGACGGCTTCCGCGAGGATGCGCCAGAGCGGCCCTTCGTGGGCGGCCTCGCCGAGGCCGAGCACGAGAAGCGCGAAGGCGGAGGCATTGAGCAAGGAGCCGACCACGTCGAAGCGATGGCCGGAGCGGCCGGTATCCGGCAGCGCGCGCGAGGCCAGGATCAGGGCGGCGAGGCCGATCGGCACGTTGACGGCGAAGAGCCACGGCCAGGGCGCAACGACGAGGATCAACGAGGCGACGGTCGGGCCGACCGCGAAACCGACGCCGACCACGAAGGCATTGAGGCCGACGCCGCGTCCGAGCTGATGCGCGGGATAGATGAAGCGGATGAGGGCGACGTTGACCGCCATCAACGCGCTCGCACCGACGCCCTGGAGCACGCGCGCCGCGACGAGCGTCGGCAACGACCACGCCAGGGCGCAGACGAGCGAGGCCGCGGTGAAGAGAATGAATCCTCCGATGTAGATCCGCTGCTGGCCGACGATCTCGCCCAACGCCGCGATCGGCAGGAGCGTCGCCACGACGGCGAGCTGGTAGGCGTTGACGATCCACACCGAGGCGCCCGGATCGACGCCGAGATCGGCGGCGATGGTCGGCAGGGCCGTGTTGGCGATGGCGGTGTCGAGGGTTGCGAGCGCGACGCCGGTGAGCACCGCGACCATCGCCCGCCCGCGTCGATCCGGCGGCAGGCCGTCATGGATCGACGCATCCGGCGTCAGGGTCGGACTGGACATCGTGGCGTGAGCTCGCTGCGGATCGTGGCGTGCTGCATGCGTCTGCCGTGGGCACCTTGGCAAGCGCGCCCGGATTGGATGTCAGCGACGACCGCTCGGCCGATCGCCTCGCATCTCGGTGAACGCCTTCGACATCACCTGGCGGCCGGACGCGTCGTAGACCTCGACCGTCCAGGCCGACCAGTCGCGTCGAGCCCGCGCGACCATGAGGTCCAGCGCGACCCGCTCGGCATGCCGCCGCATCAGCGCCCAGGTCGGCAGGCGCCTGCCTTGCAGGTCGGCGACGAGCTCGTGCCCGTCGGTGCAATGGAAGCGGTAAAGCGGTGTCGGCATTGGCCTTCTGCCCCGCCCTCCACAGCGTTTCACCGCGACGTGTCCCGCCATACCCGTCGTGGTTGAACCAGCGGCTCACATGCCGTTTGTTCCTGTTATGTTCTTGCAGGAAGCGGAGGCGAGATGCACCCTGAACCCCACGAACCGCCTGTGGAGATCCGGCTGAGCGAAGCCGAGACGATCGCATTGGCGTATCGCCGGGCGGCCCGCGGCGACGCCTGGTCCGCACTGGTTCGGGCGATTGAAGACGCCCTGTCGGACCTCGCGGAGGCCGAGCGCCGGACGATGCGGCGCGACCGGCTAATCTCGCGCGGCTATGTCCGCGGGCTGCGGTGACGGAGCGGCTCTGCGACCTGCGCGGGCGCCGCCTGTTGGTGGAGTGTCCGCCCTGCGGCCGGCGGGGCATCTACGACCTGGCGCGTCTTCGGCGGCGTTTCGGCGACCACGCCGACTTGTACGACGTGTACCTGCGCCTGACCCAGACGTGTCGCCACCAGCGCGCCGTCGGGACCAGGCAACCCAATCAGTACGGCCGGACCTGCCGCGCGGCCATCGGCGTCGAGGGCGGCGACGGGCGTGCCGGGTTGCCGTCGCGGACCTGATCGTCGCGTTCCGACTCGGAGGCGACGGTGCGTGCCGCGCCCGTCAAACGAAGCGTGGG
>CAZZZJ010000384.1:0-3962 GCA_964658355.1 Beijerinckiaceae bacterium | reverse complement strand
CGCTGAGGGACGCGCGAGCGTGTTCGGCCGCCAGACAACGCCGTCCGCTCGCACCGGACGGCGTTGCCGTTTCCGGGATCCGCCTTCGCGCGGCTCCCGATTTGCCCGCAGACATTCAGGGGGGATCATGATCAGGCGGGTCATCCGACATCGCGCGCGACGGACAGCCATCGGCCTGGCCTCGCTCACCACCATGGCTGCCTTCGCCATGGCCGCCATCGCCGTGCCCGCCCGCGCGGAGCCGGCCGAGCAGGTCGCCGCCTGCGACACCCTCGTTGCGCTTCGCACCCTCACGGCGGCCGCGCCCGACCGCGCGGCCGCCCTCGCCCGGGCCGCCGGCCAGCCCGGATGCAAGCTGATCCCGCGCACCGGAATCGGCGCGGTCGAACACCGCGCGATGATCGGCGGTGCCCCGTTCGAATGCCTTGCCGTGACGGGAGAGCCGGCCTGTCTCTGGGTCCAGCCGTGACGGCCGCGATCTCGCGGCGGCGCCGGCCCGCCCCGACCGGTTCAATGTGCTGAGGCGCCACAAAGCTGGGGCGTCCGGCGCTGCCGTCGGCCGCTCTCGCCCTATGTCGATGTCGCCGCAACCGTTTCCGCAGAGTGCCGGCCACCGGAAGGACATCGAACCATGCCGACCCTCCGCGCGCCGTCGCCGGCGGCCATCCTGCTCGGGCTCGCCCTCGCGGCCGCTGGGTCATCGGCGGCCCGGGCCGAACCGCCGATCCGAAGCGTCGAGGACGCCGCCTGCCGGCTGGAAGCCCGTGCCCGGGTCTTCACAGCGCCCAATCCGCGTGGGCTCGAACTCGAGACGATCGGTCGGGCGATCTATGCGGAGTGCATGCGCCGGTCTCAGCTGCGCGCCGCACCCCGCAAGCGGCACCGGACCCATCGCCGGCACCGGGATTGACGCCTCGCCCGCATCGGGGCGCGGCCGGGCTCGGCTTCAGGCGCCGAGCGGCGCGCCGATGCGGGCGCGAAGCTGAAGGCGTAGATTCTCGTTGGCGCCGCCCTCTGCGTCGAGTGCCGACATCAGCCGCAGAAGCTGGCTGATCGGCGTGGCGCGGCTCTGGACCGCTTCCGCGATCCGCTCATGGAGGGGTCTGTCGCTGCAGGGGCTCCAGCCCTGTACGCTGGTCTCGGCCGTCTGTTGCATGATCCGCCCCGTCCTTACAAGGATCCCAGGAAGTTCCGGCCGGGTGGCTACGCGTTTCGCGTGGCCGGCGCCAGTGTTATCCGGCGTTGTCCGTAGCCGGCGCGAGATTGCGTCGCATCCTGGCCACATGCATGCCAGGAATGCGGGGACAACCGGAGATCCGCGGTCGATTCACGATCGAATCGACTTGCGCTTTGCCAGCGGCGAGGCGTCGAAGTCTTCGAGCAGGTGCTGCGGGCTCCGGTAGATCGCGATGCATCCGGCTTGCCTCAGGTCGGCTTCGGGGAAGCCGCCGCACAGGACGCCGACGGTGGCGAGCCCGGCCTTGCCCGCGGCCTGGGCGTCGTAGGGCGTGTCGCCGACGACGACGATCTCGGCACGGTCCAGGCCGTCGAGCCGTTTCAGCGCCGCCTGGAAGATGTCGGGATGGGGTTTCGAACGCTCGGCGTCGTCTGAGCTCGTGGCTGCATCGACGAGATCTTCGACGTCGAGTACCGCCTGGTAGTGGTCCACCTCGGACCGCTTGCCCGAGGACGCGAGCGCGATCGTGGTTCCGTCGGCGCGAAGCCGCTCGAACAGGGCGCGCACGCCCGGGAACGGTTTGACCCGGTCGCGGTACGCGCGCTTGAACAGGTCCGATCGGTAGGCCTCGATCGCCTCGCCCGCGTCGCGAAGCTGCGCCTTCGACAGGAAGACCGGCATCAACTCGTCGCCGCCCTTTCCGATCTGGCCGCGGACCCGGGTGAAATCGGTTTCCACGCCGAAATGCCGGAAGGCCGCGACCCAGGCTTCGGCGTGGTGATCGACGCTGTCGAGCAGCGTCCCGTCGATGTCGAAGATCGCCGCCTTCATCGGGTCAGCGCGGGATCGGCACGAGGCGCAAGCCGTCGTCGGGCAGCAGGTTGCGAAGGGGACCGCCGGTCTGCTGGCCGCGGCCCTGCTGATAATAGGGCAGCTCCGGCCGCCGGTCGTTGTCGCCGCCGGAATCGTAGGCCCAGGCCGGCTGCCACGGGGCGCGGCCGCCGACGGTGATCGGGACGGGCTCGCCCAGTGCACCCGCCGGCGGCCTATCGCGATAGACTTGCGCCTGCGCGGCGGCCGGGACGACCAGCAGGGTGAGAAGAAGGCCGGCGGTGCGGAGTGTCATCGGATCCTCGTGGCGGGTCGGGCGGAGGTCGCGCCGCGCGCATCCTTGTTCGCGCGCTGCGCTTCATGGCCGGCATGTGTTCTCGTCGAACAACGGCACAGCTTCGCCCGCGTTCCACCGCCGCGGCTCACGCGCCCCGTGCGTCGGTCCGCGGATGGACGTGCCAGACGTAACCGCACAGGATGGCCACCGGCACGCCGATCAGCGCGGTCGCGACGAAGAACCAGGCGAAGCCGACATCGTCGATGATGAAGCCCGAGGCGCCCGCCAGCAGGCTGCCCGGGAGCGCGCAGAGCGAGGTCAGGAGCGCGTACTGGCTCGCGGCGTGCTCGGTCGAGGCCAGCGTCGACATGTAGGTGATCAGCACGATCGAGGCGAAGGCGTAGGCGAAGCTGTCGATGCTGACGGCGGCCGCGAAGGTCCAGAACGCTCCGCCGCCATCGCCGCCGTTGACCGCCCCGCCATGGATCGCGAGGTAGGCGAGCGCGAGGTGCGAGGCCGAGCCGAACACGGTGCCGACGACGAGACTCGCGAGGATGCCGATCCGCGGCACCACGAAGCTTGCCAGGAACGTGCCGGCGAGCGCGACACCGAAGCCGAACAGCTTCGTCACCGTGGCGATGTCGGTGTTGGAGTAATGCAGGCTCTTGAACAGCGGCATCGCCATCGCGCTCGACACGTAGCCGGGCATGCGGAAGCCCGCGACCATCAGCAGGATCGGCAGCGCCATGGGCCCGAGCCGCGTCACCAGCTCGCGGATCGGTGCGACGACGGTCTCGATGAAGCCGGCTCGATCGTGCGTCGCGTGGCGGTCGGATTCGGGTTCGGGGGCCATCAGCGCCGCGATCAGGCCGGGGGCCATCAGCACGGCCATGCAGAGATAGGCGGCGCGCCAGCCGTAGGCGTCGGCGAGGTAGAGCGCGCCGGCGCCCGCCGCGAGGGTGCCGACCCGCCAGCCGACCTCGGCGAAGGACGACATCAGCGCCTGCCGCTCGGCGGGCGCCACGGTGATGCGCCAGCCGTCGATCACCACGTCCTGCGTCGCGCCGGCGAATCCCAGGGCCAGGGAGAACACCACCGTCCAGGCGAGCCAATGCGCCGGATCGCCGAAGGCGATGCCGGCCAGCGTCAGCGCCACCCCGGCCTGCGAGGCGACGATCCAGCCGCGCCGCCGCCCGAGCCACCGCCCGAGGACGGGGGCGTCGTAGCGGTCGAGGAACGGCGCCCAGAGGAACTTGAACTTGTAGGCCAGCGTCAGCTCGCTCATCAGCCCGAGGATGCCGATCGGCACCTTCGCCTCCGACAGCCACGCCGACTGCGTGACGTAGATCAGCAGGAACGGAAGCCCGGAGCTGAACCCGAGCCCGAGCATCGCCGCGATGCGGCGGTCCGCGAGATGGCTCAGGATCGACGGGGTGCCGGAGCCGCTCTTCGCGATGGCCTCTGGCATGCGCATCAAGTCCTTGCTTTCCGAGAACCCTGGACCGGTCTCTCGCCGCCGAAGGATCACCTATGCTGCATCCGGCGGCATCCGGAAACGGCAAGAGCCCGCCCCTCGGCCGAGGGGCGGGCTCTTGCGGTGAAGTCCCGATCGCCTGCGGCGGCTCAGTGCAGGCTGGCGCCCGTCGCGGCGCGGGTGGATTTCGGCTTGGCGGCCGC
>CAZZZJ010000383.1:0-3968 GCA_964658355.1 Beijerinckiaceae bacterium | reverse complement strand
CGGTCCGGCACGTCGCCGAGGCGACGGTCCGGCACGACGGCCAGGGCACCACGCGACAGGTGAAGGCGCGACGGCTGTTCTACATCCAGCGCAGCCGCATCCTCTACGCCGCCAAGCACCATGGCCCGGCGACCGCGCTGGTGCTTCTGGCTGCGACCTTCGCCGTGCAGATCCCCCTGCGCGTCGGCCTGGCCTTCGGCCGCCGGTCGCCGCGCGAGGCCGGGCAGGTCGTCCATGCGGCAGCCCTGCTCGCCGGGGCCGTCCCGAGCCTCCTCATGCGGATGCGCCGCGAACGCCGCGCACCCTGAAACGACGACCGCGCGAGCCGGACCGTCTCGGATCGCGCCGATGCCAGCAGGAACTCATGCTTCACGGACAGAAGATCGCCGTCGTCCTCCCCGCCTACAATGCCGCCGCGACGCTTCGGAAGACGTTCGACGACATCCCGAAGGACATCGTCGACGACATCATCCTGATCGACGACGCGAGCCGCGACCAAACCGCCGCGATCGCCGAGAGCCTCGGCATCCACACGATCCGGCACGAGCGAAACCGCGGCTACGGCGGCAACCAGAAGACCTGCTACCGGGCCGCGCTCGACCGCGGCGCCGACATCGTTGTCATGCTCCACCCCGACTACCAATATGCGCCGCGCCTCGTGACCGCGATGGCCTCGATGATCGTCTCGGGCGAGTACGACGCGGTCCTCGCCTCGCGCATCCTCGGCAAGGGTGCCCTCGCGGGCGGCATGCCGCGGTACAAGTACGTCGCGAACCGGGCGCTGACCTTCGTGCAGAACATCCTGATGGGTCAGAAGCTCTCGGAGTATCACTCCGGCTACCGGGCCTGGAGCCGTACCGTGATCGAGAGCATCCCGCTCGATCGCTGCTCGGACGACTTCGTGTTCGACAACGAGATGCTCGCGCTGGCGATGCATGCCGAGCATCGGATCGGCGAGATCTCCTGCCCGACCCGGTACTTCGCCGAAGCCTCGTCGATCAACTTCCGGCGCAGCGTCGTCTACGGTTTCGGCGTCCTGCGCACGTCCTTCGCCTACCGCCTGCACCGGCTCGGGCTGCGGCAGGATCCGCTCTTCGCCGCCGCGTCGGCGCCCGGCTCGCGGCGGGTCCCGACCGGGACTTCGCACCGATGACCCGGTCCCGCATCCGCGTGGCTCTGGCGGGCGGCGTGCTGCTCGCGGCCGTCGCGGTACCGATCCTCCTCGGGGTGGTCTTCCCGGGCGCGATCCTGGATTTGCTCGAGCGGACGATGGCGGCCGGTACGGCGTTCGGCTTCGCCGGCTGGGCCTATCTCGTCACCGCCCAGACCCTCGTCGCCACCTTCGGAATCCTGCCGGCTTCGCTCATCGGCATCGCGGCGGGCGCCCTCTACGGGCCAGGCGTCGGTTTCGCGCTGGCGACGACCGGCACGCTTCTCGGCGCCGGCCTCAGCTTCGGGATCGGCCGCTCGTGGCTTCGCCCGCATCTGGCCGGCCTGATCTCGGGCGGCCGGCGCCTTTCGGCGATCGACCGGATGATCGCCGCCGACGGCTGGAAGGCGGTCGGCCTGATCCGCCTGTCGCCGATCCTTCCCTTCGCGCCGACGAGCTTCGCCCTCAGCCTCACCACCGTCAGCCCGACGGCCTACGGCATCGGCACGTTGGCCGCCTTGCCCGGCCTGTTCGCCTGCGTCCTGACCGGAGCCGTCGGGCGCAGCAGCATCCTGGCCTGGACGAGCGGCGCGGCATGGCTGTCTCCGGTCCTCCTCGGGATCGGGATCGTCGCGACGCTCGGCCTGACGATGAAGCTGCGCAGCGTCCTCGGCCCGCTCGGGAGCGCCGACCGATGAGCCTCGCCGACGACACCGGTCGCGGCGCGGACGACCTCCGCCTCTGGCGCGGCGCGTTCCTGCTGCTCGCGATGCCCCTCTGCCTCCTCTTCGCCCTCGCCATTCCCTTCGGCGAGGTGGCGGACGAGCCGGCCCACCTCATGCGTGCGGCGAGCCTCTATGACGGGCAGATCATCGGCCATCGCGAGACGATCGCCGGTCCGTTCGGCCGGACGGTGACGGCGGCGGGCGTCCGCGTCGACCCCGTCTGGGAGGAACTCTCCCGTTCGCGCCAGCCGATGGACGCCGCGATCCCGGCGCAGCCGGTCGATCCCACCGTCGGCACCGGGCCGTGGCAGCGCAGCGGAAAGTTCGCGCCGCTCTACACGATCGCGACGTATTTTCCCGTCTTCTATGCGCCCGCCGCCGTGGGTCTCGGCATCGGCCATGCCCTCGACCTCTCGGCCAAAGCCTCCGCCCGGCTCGGTCGCCTCGCCAACGTGGCGGCCTACGTGCTGATCGCGCTGTCCGCCCTCGTGCTGGCGCGGCGGGGGCGGGCATGGCTGTTCGCCATCCTGGCGCTGCCGATGGCGCTCTCCCTCGCCGCCTCGTTCAACCAGGATGGGCTGATTATCGCGACTGCGGTCCTCGCCGCCGCGCTTCTCACGAACGCGCCGGATGCGCCGAGGGCCCGGCATCGCTTCGTCGGCGCCGCCGTGCTCGTCGCCCTGATCCTGCTGGCGAAGCCGCCCTATGCGCCGATCGCGCTGATTCTCCTTCTGCCGCTGCCGCTGCCGCGCGGATCCGCGGCCAGCATCGGC
Organism: Beijerinckiaceae bacterium; assembly: GCA_964658355.1. Lineage (GTDB taxonomy): Bacteria > Pseudomonadota > Alphaproteobacteria > Rhizobiales > Beijerinckiaceae > Methylobacterium. Next base: position 1,320 of record CAZZZJ010000383.1, on the reverse strand, counting down.
CGAGCGCTGCTCCCGCGTCTCGGCGCGGTCGCGGCCGTCCTGCTGCCGGCCGTGCTGTGGACGGGATACGCCACGGCGACCGTCGCGACGCCCGTCCCCCGCGCACCCTACGAGGCGGGGCCGCTCTGGCCCGGCACCCGCCCGGCGACGTTCTTCGGCACCGATCCAGCCGCGCAGCTTCGGGTGCTGACGGCCGAGCCGATCCGCTTCGCGACCGTACCGATGCGCTACCTGCTGACGCTGAAGCACCTGACGGTCCTCGCCGAGGGCGCGATCGGGATCCTCGGCTGGCTCGACCGTTTCCTGCCGATGCCGATCTACGGCCTTTGGATCGTGGCCTTGACGGCGGCGTTCGCCGGTTCCGGCCGGGCGCCGGCGAGCGGCAGGGCGCTCGTCGTGCTGGCAACGGCGGCTGGGACGACGCTCTGGCTCGTCGTGCTGTCGCAATATCTCAGCTGGACGAATGTCGGCGACGTGCGCGTGGACGGCCCGCAGGGGCGCTACCTCCTGCCGATCCTGCCGATCTTCGCGCTGGTTCTCACGAGCGGGGACCGCGTGCGCGAGACGGCCGCATCTCGCCTGCGCCGGCTGCGGTACCTTCCGATCGCGGCCGCCGCGATCGACCTCGCGGCGGTGCCGCTCGTGATGCTGTGATCCGGCCCGCCCGTCAGGCCGCGCGCCAGCGCAGCGCCGCGCCGTTGCCGAAGGCGCGGCCGTAGAGGCTGCCGTAATGGGCCGCCGCATCGTCCCAGCCGAAGTTGCGGGCCATCGCCGTGCGGCGCATCGCGTTCAGCCGCTTCTTCTGAGCGAAGGTGTCGAGCGCGCGACGGACGGCGCCGGTAAACCCCTTGGGCGACGGGTCGGCGAAGGTGAAACCGGTGATCCCGTCCTCGACCGTGTCGGCGAGGCCGCCGGTGCGGCGGACGATCGGCAGGGATCCGAATCGCTGGGCGTACATCTGCGCCAGGCCGCAGGGCTCGAAGCGCGACGGCATCAGCAGGAAATCGCTGCCGGCGAACATCCGGCGGGCGTCGCGTTCCTCGAAGCCCACATGCACGCCGACCGCATCCGGATGGCGGCGCGCCAGGCCGAGCAGCGCGTCCTCGAACCGGGCTTCGCCCTGACCGATCGCCACGAGCTGCCCGCCCTCGGCCACGATGGTTTCGGCCGCCTGGATGGAGAGGTCGATGCCCTTCTGGTGCACGAGGCGCGAGACGATGGCGAAGAGCGGCCCGCGCGAGACCGCGAGACCGAACTGGCGCCGCACGGACTCGGCGTTGGCGCGCTTGCCCTTCCAGTCGTCGGCCTCGAAGCGCGTCG
>CAZZZJ010000382.1:0-3984 GCA_964658355.1 Beijerinckiaceae bacterium | reverse complement strand
CCGGACGGGCGGCGGCTCTACATCGCCGCGGGCCACGCCATCCTCGCCATCGACCTGCGCGCCGCCACCCGCGGCTGAACCGGATCAGCGCCATGCTCCTCGTCCGACGCCACCTCCTCGCAGGCGGCTTCGCCGCCCTCGCCCTGCCCGCTTCTGCGGCCGACCGCGCCTCACCGGCGCCGGGCGGCCACGCGGTCTCGAGCCGGACGGCCGACCGGATGGAACTCGCGCTCGCCGCGCACGCACCCTCGACGCCGACGGGGCTGGCGATCTCGCAGGCGGGCCGCGTCTTCGTGATGATGCCGCGCTTCACCGGCAAGGAACCGATCACCGTCGGCGAGGTCCTGCCCGACGGCTCGGTGAAGGCCTATCCCGATCAGGCGACCAACACGCCCGATGCGGGCCGGCCGCAGGCGACGTTCTTCCACGTGCCGAACGGGGTGTTCGCCCCCGACGACAGCCTTTGGCTGCTCGATGCGGGCCTGCCCGAGGGGAAGGGCGCGCCCGTCCCGGGCGGTGCGAAGCTCGTCCAGATGGACCTGACCGAGAACCGCATCGTCCGCGTGATCCCGCTGGAGGCCGGCATCACGCCGACCTCGTCGTTGAACGACCTGCGCGTCGAGGTGCGGACGGGACGCCAGCGGGCCTACATCACCGATCAGGGCCAGGGCGAGGACGGCGCCATCCTCGCGGTCGACCTCGCCACCGGCCAGGTCGCCAGGCGGCTCGCCGAGCATGCCAGCACGAAGTCGCAGAAGGGGATCGTGAAGTTCGTCGAGGAGCGCCCGGTGATGCAGACCAAGGGCGACGGGCCGCCGCAGCATCCGAAGGGCGGGGCCAACGGCATCGCGCTCAGCCCCGACGGGGCACGGCTGTACTATGCGCCGCTGATGGCCCGGCGGCTGTATTCCGTCGAGACCGCGGGCCTCCTCGACCCCGGGATCTCGGATGCCGCGGTGGCGGCCACGGTGAAGGACCTCGGCGAGAAGGGGATGACCGGCGGCCTCACCACCGATTCGAAGGACCGGCTCTATCTCGCCCTGCAGGAGCACAACGCCGTCGGGCGGCGCGACCCCGACGGCACGATCACGGTGATCGCGTCCGATCCGCGCCTGATCTGGGCGGACACGTTCTGGATCACCGCCGACCGCTGGCTCTACGTCTCGGCGGCCCAGGTGAACCGCCGCCCCGAGTTCAACCACGGCCGCGACCTGCAGGAGCCGCCCTACGCGATCCTGCGGATCAGGATCGACGCCGACCCGGTCGACGGATTCCGTCAGTAGCGCCGGCCGGCGCGGGCGGCGTCCACGCTGAGCGGACCGGGGCCGGCGAAGACGAGGTACAGGAAGACGAAGCAGAACAGGATCGCGGCATCGCCCCCGTTGACCGCCGGGAACGGCGATTTCGGCGCGTGGACGAGGAAGTAACCGACCGCCATCTGCCCCGACAGCAGGAACGCCACCGGCCGGGTGAACAGCCCGAGGATGATCAGCGTGCCGCCGATCAGTTCGAGCAGGCTCGCGGTTCCGGCGAGCGAGAGCAGTTCGGGGGCCGGCATCGCGCGCGGCGGCAGGGCGAACAGCTTCTGCGTGCCGTGCTGCAGGAACACCAGACCGGTCACCGCCCGCAGCAGCGACAGGGCGAGGGGGGCGTAGCCGTTCAAGCGCGAGACGAGCGAGTTCATGAGCGGACGGGTCTCCGAGGCCGGGGGAGACACCATCGCGAAGGATTCGCGCATGCTGTCAAGCTTGAACCGGGCCGCCCCAATGCGCGGATCCTCGGTTCCTAGCCCGGTCCGGTTCATCAAAAACCAACCGTTGCCTGCGACGATCCCGGACTTGCGCGACGCTCGGGGTGACGATGCCGCTGGTCCCGGCCTGGACGATGGCGGCGCTCGCGGCGACGATGATCGTGAAGCACTACGTCGCCGACTTCCTGCTCCAGACCGACTGGATGGCGCGGGGCAAGGAACGCCGATCGGGCTGGTTGCCGCCGCTCGCCGTCCATGTCGCCTGCCATGCGGCAGCGACGCTCGGCGTGGCGCTGGTGGTCGCGCCGCGGTTGTGGTGGCTGGCGCTGGTCGATTTCGCGATCCATTTCGGCGTCGACCGGACGAAATCGGTCGTCGCCCGCCGCACCGGCTGGACGCCGGCGAACGTTCGGTTCTGGTGGCTGCTCGGCTTCGACCAGATGCTGCACGGGCTGACCGATCTCGGCCTCGTCACCGCCTTCCTCAGCCTCTGATCCGATGGCCGCCCGGATCGCCCCACACGCTCGAAGGACCGGCGCCATGACATCGCGGAGCCCGCAAGCCGAACGGACCGGACATGAGGCGGTGTCGGAGTCGCGGCCGGCGGTGGTTCCCAAGCGTCCCCGGACCGGTCACAACGGACCGATCGCGCGGCCGGCCTCCACACGCCGGGGCGCTGCCGCGAGCCCCGAGGTCCCATCCGTGCCCCTGCCCCGCGTCGTCGCGTTCTCGGCGAGTATCAACCGGCCCTCCCGCACCCGCACGCTCGTGGAGGCGATCGCCGCGCAACTCGGTGCTCATCGCCGCATCGACCTGACCGTGATCGACCTGATCGACGCCGGACCGGGCCTCGGCGCCCTCACCCGCGACGGCCTGTCGCCGTCGGCCGAGAGGCTCGTTGCGGCGATCGAGGGCGCCGACGCGCTGATCGTCGGAACGCCGGTCTACAAGGGGGCCTATTCCGGCCTGTTCAAGCACGTGTTCGACTTCGTCGGCGCCGAGGCGCTCGTCGGCATGCCGGTGGCGCTCGCGGCCACCGGCGGCGGCCTGCGGCACGCGCTGGTGGTCGAGCATTCCCTGCGCCCGCTGTTCGGGTTCTTTTCCGCGCATATCGCGCCGACCTCGGTCTATGCCGGCGGCGACGAGATCGCGGATGGAATCGTCGCCGACGCGACCGTCGCCGCGCGCATCGCCGCGGCGGGCCGCGAGCTCGATGCGCTGCTGGCCGTGTCGCGCGGGGCCGACCGGGCCACGGCGCCGGCGGCCTGACCGTCGGGACCCGAGCGTCAGACCTTGTCGAGCGCCCCGGCGATCGCGCTGATCACCCGCGGATCGGTCGGCTCGACCTGCGTGGCGAAGGCGGCGGCGAGCGTCCCGTCGCGGGCCACGAGGTACTTGTGGAAGTTCCAGCGCGGCGTCTCGCCGGGCTTCTCCAGAGCCGCCCATTGGTAGAACGGGTGGGCGCCCGGCATCTTCACCCGGGTCTTGGCGGTCAGGGGGAAGGTGACGCCGTGGTTCTTGCGTGCGGCCTCGGCGATGGCGGCCCCGTCCAGGGGTTCCTGGTTGCCGAAATCGGGCGAGGGCACGCCGATCACCGTCAGCCCGCGCTCCTGGAAGCGGGTCCACAGCGCCTGCAGGCCGGTGAGCTGCCCGGCATAGCCGCAGGCCGTCGCGGTGTTGACCACCAGGATCGGGCGTCCGGCATAGGCCGAGAGCGGCATCGCCCCGCCCTCCGGCCCGTCGAAGGCGAAGGCGGTGGCGCGGGTGCCTGCATCCAGGGCGCGCGCGCCACCGGTGGTGGCGACCCCGATGGCGGCGCCGAGGAGGGTGAGGGCTTCGCGGCGAAGAAGGGTCATGGGCTTTTCGGCCTCCGGAGCGGTCGCTGCGCTCGACATGCGCTCACATGGCGCGCGAACCGGCGAGATCCAGGGTGCGGCCGCGCGCGATTCCGAAGCCGGCGCACCACGCGCGGCCCGTGGAACCTTCTGATGCGACGGGCCTTTTGCGGGGGACCCTTGGCCGGATCGGGTGCGGGGGCGACGACGGAAAGACGAGACGCGATGCGCAGCCTGATTGCCGGAACGGTCCTCCTTACCCTGGGCACGAGCGTTGCCCTCGCGCAGACGACGGCTCCGGCCGCGCCCGCTCCGGGTACCCAGGCCGTGCCGCCCGAGAAGCCCGCGACGACCTCGCCGGACGCGCCCAAGCCCGATGTCGTGAAGCCCGACGTCGTC
>CAZZZJ010000381.1:0-3986 GCA_964658355.1 Beijerinckiaceae bacterium | reverse complement strand
CCGCGATGGCACGTGCCGGCGCCGCCTCGCACGCCGAGCTGCAGGCGGCGCTGGCGCTGGCCGACCTGCCGACCGAGGCCGAGGATCTGCGCGCGCCGGAGATCGGCCTCGTGATGGCGCGCGGCCGAATCGGCGGCGACGGTCGGCCCTTCAACGTCGGCGAGGCGACGGTCACGCGAGCGGTCGTGCGGTTGCCCACCGGCGAGACCGGCTTCGCCTACCATCTCGGCCGCGACCGGCCGCGGGCCCGGCTCGCGGCGATCCTCGACGCCCATTGGCAGCGCCCGGAGCGGCGTGCGGCGGTCGAGGCGGCGCTGGCGGAGATCGCCGAGCGCCGCGCGACGGAGGCTGCCGTCGCGGCAAGAAAAGTCGCGGCGACGCGGGTGAACTTCTTCACCCTGGCGCGCGGAGACGATTGATGGCCCTCGCCCGCGGCTTCGCCGACCCGGTCCATCAGGCGCAAGCGACGTTCCGCACGCTCATGGATGCGCTCGCCCGGCCGGGCCGCATCGGTCGGCTCGCCAGCGACCTCGATCCGCCCCCCCCGCTCACGCCCGAACTCGCCGCCGTCGCGCTGACGCTCGTGGATGCCGACACCCCGGTCTGGCTCGACGCGACCCTGGCCGCGAACCCGGCGGTGGCTGCGTTCCTGCGCTTCCATACCGGGGCGCCGATCGTCGCCGAGCCCGCCGGCGCAGCCTTCGCGTTGATCGCCGACCCGGCCGCCTGCCCGCCCTTCCCGGATTTCGCGCAAGGCAGCCCCGACTATCCCGACACCGCCGCCACCCTGGTGCTGGCCGTCGATCGCCTGTCGGAGGACGGGCCCGGCTTCGCGGGTCCCGGCATCCGCGGCCTCGTGCACCTCGGCGCGGCGCCGCTCCCGGCGGACTGGCCTATGCGCCTGGCCGCGAACCAGGACGCCTTCCCGCGCGGGCTCGACCTCGTGCTTACCGCGCCGGGCGTCGTCGCCGGCCTGCCGCGCTCGTCGCGGCTCGTCCGCCCGGAAGTGTGAGCCCATGTACGTGGCCGTGAAGGGCGGCGAGGCCGCCATCGACAACGCCCACCGGCTCCTCGCCGAGGCCCGCCGGGGCGACCCCTCCGTGCCCGACCTCACGGTGGCCCAGATCCGCGAGCAGATGCGGCTCCTCGTCGATCGGGTCATGACCGAGGGCTCGCTCCACGATCCCGACCTCGCCGCGCTCGCCCTGAAGCAGGCCCGCGGGGACGTGGTCGAGGCGGTGTTCCTTGTCCGCGCCTACCGCACCACCCTCCCGCGCTTCGGCGCCACCCTGCCGGTGGAAACCGGCGCCATGACGGTGTCGCGCCGGGTCTCGGCGACCTTCAAGGACCTGCCCGGCGGGCAGGTGCTCGGCCCGACCTTCGACTACACCCACCGCCTGATCGATTTCGCGCTGAGCGAGGGCGCCGACCCCGAGCCGAGCGCGGAGGCCGAGCCCGGCCCGGATGCCGGCACCTGCCCGCGGGTGACCGACCTCCTCGGCGATGCCGGCCTGATCGAACCCTCGCCCGAGGATGACGGCGCCCCCGTGGGCGACCTGACCCGCGAGCCGGTCGACTACCCCGCCGACCGGGCGGTCCGGCTCCAGACGCTGGCGCGGGGCGACGAAGGCTTCGTGCTGGCGCTGGCCTACTCGACGCAGCGCGGTTACGGCCGGACCCACCCCTTCGTGGGCGAGGTCCGCTTCGGCACAGTGGCGCTCGACTTCGTCCCCGAGGAACTCGGTTTCCCGGTGGAGCTCGGCACCCTGACGATGACCGAGTGCCAGATGCTTAACCAGTTCCACGGCGGCGGCGACGTTCCGCCCCGGTTCACCCGCGGCTACGGCCTCGTCTTCGGCCAGGGCGAGCGCAAGGCGATGGCCATGGCCCTGGTCGACCGCTCTCTGCGCGCGGCCGAACTCGGCGAGGCGGTCGTCGCCCCGGCGCAGGACCAGGAATTCGTGCTCGCCCATTGCGACAGCCTGCAGGCGACGGGCTTCGTCGAGCACCTCAAGCTGCCGCACTACGTCGACTTCCAGGCCGAGCTGGAGCTGCTGCGGCGCCTGCGCGCCGAGCACGCGGTCCGCGGGGTCGAGCCCCTCACCGACGACGAGACCCTAAGCGAGGCCGCCGAATGAACGCGCACGCCCCGCAGCCGGAGGCCGGCTACAACTTCGCCTACCTCGACGAGGGCACCAAGCGGATGATCCGCCGTGCGATCCTCAAGGCGATCGCGATCCCCGGCTACCAGGTGCCGTTCGCCGCCCGCGAGATGCCGATGCCCTACGGCTGGGGCACCGGAGGGGTGCAGGTCACCGCCGCGATCCTCGGCGCTTCGGACGTGCTCAAGGTCATCGACCAGGGCGCCGACGACACCACCAACGCCGTTTCGATCCGCCGCTTCTTCTCGGCCACCGCCGGCATCGCCACGACGACGCGGACCGCGGAGGCCAGCGTGATCCAGACCCGCCACCGCATCCCGGAGGCGCCGCTCCGCGAGGGCCAGATCCTCGTCTACCAGGTGCCGATCCCTGAGCCGCTGCGCTTCCTCGAGCCACGCGAGACCGAGACGCGGCAACTCCACGCGCTCGCCGATTACGGCCTGATGCACGTCAAGCTCTACGAGGACATCGCCCGCCACGGCCACATCGCCACCACCTACGCCTACCCGGTGGAGGTCGCGGGCCGCTACGTCATGGACCCGTCGCCGACGCCCAAGTTCGACAATCCGAAGATGGACGACTGCCCGGCTCTCCAGCTCTTCGGCGCCGGCCGCGAGAAGCGGATCTACGCGGTGCCGCCCTACACCCGGGTGCGCAGCCTCGACTTCGAGGACCACCCCTTCCGCATCCAGAGCTTCGACCGCCCCTGCGCCCGCTGCGGGACCGAAGGCGTCTACCTCGACGAGGTCGTCCTCGACGATGCCGGCGGCCGGATGTTCGTGTGCTCCGACACCGATCATTGCGAGGACCGGCGGGCGCAGGCTCCCGGCCCGGAGCAGACGGCATGAACGCCCCCCTTCTCACGGTCTCCGGCCTGACCAAGCGCTACGGCGCGCGCACCGCCTGCGACGGCGTCGGTTTCACGCTCGATGCAGGAGAAGTGCTGGCGGTGGTCGGCGAATCGGGGTCCGGCAAGTCGACCCTGCTCGGCCTGGTCGCCGGCGAGATCGCCGCCGACGAAGGCTCCGTCGCCTACCGGATGCGCGACGGCGCCTCCCGCGACCTCGCGACCTTGAGCGCGGCCGAGCGCCGGGCGCTGATGCGCACCGACTGGGGCTTCGTGCGTCAGGACGCGGCGCAGGGCCTGCGCATGGCAGTCTCGGCCGGCGGCAACGTCGGCGAGCGCCTGATGGGCGTCGGCGAGCGCCATTACGGCCGCATCCGCGCGACGGCGCTGGACTGGCTCGGCCGCGTCGAGATCGCCGCCGACCGGATCGACGACCCGCCGACGCGGTTCTCCGGCGGCATGCGCCAGCGCCTGCAGATCGCCCGCAACCTCGTGACCAGCCCCCGCCTCGTGCTCATGGACGAGCCGACCTCGGGCCTCGACGTCTCGGTGCAGGCGCGGCTCCTCGACATGGTGCGCGGGCTGGTGGCAGAACTCGGCCTCGCGGTGATCATCGTCACCCACGACCTCGCCGTCGCGCGCCTGCTCTCGCACCGCGTGCTGGTGATGCGCCACGGCCGGGTGATCGAGACCGGGCTCACCGACCAGGTCCTCGACGATCCGCAGGCCGCCTACACCCAGCTCCTCGTCTCCTCGGTGCTCGCCGCATGAACCCGCCGCTGATCGCCTTCGAGGATGTGGGCAAGCGCTTCACCCTCCACCTGCGCGGTGGCGCCACGCTGCCGGTGATCGCGCATGCGCGCCTCACCGTCGAGGCCGGCGAGTGCGTGGTGCTCGGCGGCGCGTCGGGCACCGGCAAGTCCTCGCTCCTGAAGATGGCCTACGGCAACTATCGCTGCGAGCACGGCGCGATCCGG
>CAZZZJ010000380.1:2710-3999 GCA_964658355.1 Beijerinckiaceae bacterium | reverse complement strand
TCGCCTACAACGACAAGCACAACGAGGCCAACGGCGAGAACAACCGCGACGGCCATTCGCACAACTTGTCGTACAATTACGGCGTCGAAGGGCCGACCGATGATCCGGCGATCCGCGCCGTGCGTCTGCGGCAGATGCGCAACATGCTGGCGACCCTGTTCCTGTCCCACGGCACCCCGATGCTGCTGGCCGGCGACGAGTTCGCGCGCACGCAGAACGGCAACAACAACGCCTATTGCCAGGACAACGAGGTCTCGTGGATCGACTGGGGGGCGGTCGGCGTCGAGGAGCGCGACCTCGCCGAGTTCACGCAGCGCCTGATCATCCTGCGCAACGCCCTGCCGATCCTGAGTCGCGGCCGTTACCTGACCGGCAAGTTCGACGAGGAGTTCGGCGTCAAGGACGTGACGTGGCTGCGCCCGGACGGCGCGGAGATGGGATCCGAGAACTGGACCGACGGCGGTGCGCGCTCGCTCGCGGTGCTGCTCGACGGGCGTGCGCAGGCGAGCGGCGTCCATCGGCGCGGCGGCGATGCCACCCTGCTGATCATGTACAACGCCTACCACGACTTGGTGCAGTTCACCCTGCCCGAATCGGTCGGCGGTTCGGCCTGGACGCGGCTGCTCGACACCAACCTCCCCGACAGCCAGGAGGTGGCGAGCTTCACCTCGGGCCAGCGCTACGACGTGACCGGCCGCTCCATGCTGATGTTCGTTCTGAAGCCCGACGACACGCCCGGCGACGCGGTGACGGAGATGGAGCGTTCCTACCAGCACGTGATGCAGGCCTTCGAGCGGGCGAACATCCAGGAGGTCCACTTCCACCTGAACGACGCGGATCGGTGAATCGCGTCTTTCGCTCGGGCGGACGATCTGCCACGAGGGTTTGAATACAAAAATCGGACGATCGTACGCCGCCGCGCGTTGAACAGCGACGCGCGGCGGTCTTGCGTCGAAGGGTGATCCATCCATGCCCAAGATTCTGCTGGTCGAAGATCACGAGGAGATCTGGGATTTCCTCTCCCGCCGCCTCAAGCGCCGCGGATACGAGGTGATCCTGGCCCATGACGGCGAGGCCGGGGTGCAGCAGGCGCGCTCGGGACGCCCCGACGTGATCCTGCTCGACATGAACCTGCCGATCCTCGACGGATGGTCGGCGGCCCGCGCGCTGAAATCCGGCACCGACACGCGCGGCATCCCGATCATCGCGCTGACCGCCCACGCCATGTCCGGCGATCGCGACAAGGCGATCCAGGCGGGCTGCGACGACTATCACCCGAAGCCCGTCGA
>CAZZZJ010000380.1:0-2610 GCA_964658355.1 Beijerinckiaceae bacterium | reverse complement strand
TGAAGAACGGCCTGCCGGTCTTCGTCGCGCTGGCGTCGTTCCTGCTCGTCGTCTCGGCGATGGCGGCACTTTATTTCGGGCGCGACATCCTCGTGCCGGTGACGCTGGCGATCCTGCTCAGCTTCGTCCTCGTGCCGGCGGTGCGCCTGCTCGGCCGCATCCGGGTGCCGCGGGTGCCGGCGGTGCTGCTCGTGGTCGTCGTGGTGTTTGGCGCCCTGTTCGGTATCGGCAGCCTGATCGTTCGCGAAGGCGGACAGCTCGTATCCGACCTGCCGCGCTACTCCCTGGTGATGCAGGACAAGATCAAGTCGCTGCGCGGGGCGACCGCGGATACCGGAACGCTGTCGCGCATCGTCGACGTGTTCCAGGACCTCAGCGCGACGGTCTCGCCGCCGCCGCCGCCCGAGCTCAAGGGTGATCCGGGCTCGACCGGGCACCCGCTCACGGTCGAGATCCGTGCCGCCCGCGCCGGACTGGCGGAGAACCTCCAGACCTTCGCCGCCCCGATTCTGCACCCACTGGCCACCACCGGCCTGATCCTGATCTTCACGATCTTCATCCTGCTCCAGCGCGAGGACCTGCGGAACCGGATGATCCGGCTCGCCGGCGGCTCCGGCGACCTGCGCCGCACCACGGCGGCGATCGACGACGCGGCGCGCCGCCTCAGCCGGTTCTTCCTGGCGCAGCTCGCCCTCAACGTCGCCTTCGGCGTGGTGATCGGCGTCGGGCTCTGGCTGATCGGGGTCCCGAGTCCGACCCTGTTCGGCGTGCTCGCGGCGATCCTGCGCTTCGTTCCCTATATCGGCGCCGCGATCAGCGCGCTCCTGCCCCTGGTGCTGGCCGCCTCGGTCGATCCCGGCTGGAGCATGATGATCGCCACCGCGGCCCTGTTCCTGGTGGTCGAGCCGATCGCCGGCCACGTGATCGAGCCGCTGCTCTACGGCCACTCCACCGGCCTGTCGCCGATCGCGGTCATCCTCTCGGCGACGATCTGGACCTTCCTGTGGGGGCCGATCGGCCTCGTCCTCGCGACCCCGCTGACGGTCTGCCTCGTCGTGCTCGGCCGCCACGTCGACCGTCTCTGGTATCTCGACGTGCTGCTCGGGGACCAGCCGGCGCTCGATCCGCCGGAGATCTTCTACCAGCGCATGCTCGCCAACGACCCGGCCGAGGCGATCGACCAGGGCCGCCAGTTCCTCAAGGAGCGGGCACTGGTCACCTACTACGACGAGGTGGTGCTGGCCGGGCTCAGGCTCGCGCAGGACGACCTGTCGCGCGGGACCCTCGACCGCGAGCGCCAGGGCGAGGTCGGCGCCGCGATCCGGGCCGTGGTCGCGCGTCTCGGGACGACGCCGGTCACGCGCCGGCCGCGGAAGGGGGCGGCACGGACAGCCAGCACGGAGGCCGCCGCCGCCGTCGCCGCGGCCGGACCGGACCGGCAGGTCGCCGCCGTCGTGCTCACCCGGGCCGACCTCGCGCCGGCCTGGCGCGGCGCGGTGCCGGTGCTCTGCGTCTCCAGCCGCGGGCCCTTCGATGAGGCGGCGACCCTGATGCTGAGCCAGACGCTCGACCGGCACGGGCTCCAATCCGAGGTGATCGCGATGTCGGCGATCCGCGCGGGCGCGCGGCCGAAGGATGCCGGGAGCCTCGCGCTGATCTGCTTCTCGTATCTCGAGCCGGTCAGCCTGTCGCAGATCCGCTTCACCGTGCGGCAGGCGCGCGCCGCGGTTCCGGGCGTTCGCGTCCTGGTGGGGTTCTGGGGGGAGCGAGACCCGGCGACCCTCGGGCGCTTGCGCCGCGCGACCTCCGCCGACTTCCTGGTCACGACGCTCAACGACGCGATCGAGAACGCCATCGCCGCCTCGCGATCTCCGGCGGCCGTGCCGGCGCGACCGGGTGCGGAGCCGGCGACAAGGTTGCCGCAGGCGGCCGAATAGCGGATGCGGGCCGCCGCGGCGTCATTCGTCGTCCGGCGCGATCAGCTTGATCGCGATTCCGTGCGCGTCGTGCTTGAAGACGTGCGCGACGTCCTGGACAAGCCAGCGCGACGCCTCGGCGTCGAAGCCCATGATCACGCATTCGCCGATCCGAGGGACCGGCTCGCCATCGGAAAACACGATCGTCCGGCGCATCGACCGGACGCCGTGCCCGGCCGTCGAGTCCGGTGCGATGAACACCACGTCGGTTTCGGGCATGGGCGTAGATGATCTCAAGTTGTAGCGGTCGACATCGACAGTCCGACCGCGCCGTCCCAGCATTCGAAGCCCGATTCGCGTCGGCGGGCCACTGACCGACAGGCTATCGGCCTCGATCCAAGCTGAACAGTGACGGCAGCGGCGCGCTTGGCCAAAACGTTCGGTCGCGGCACGTGTCGTTCGTTCGTCCGGGCCGCGGGATCGCTCGGCGCCTCCCCCGCGTTACCGTGGTGTCGATCCGGGACAGGCGTCGCGGCGCTCGGGCGCGACTCGACGGCCTTCCGGCCGCCGCGTATCGCCAAGCCGCCATCGGACGATGTCACGGAGTGCGGACAGATGATCACGGGCGAGACAACCTCGGCATGACCCAGACGCCCGAGACGCCGCCGACCGGCCGCATCACCCGTGTCGGCAC
>CAZZZJ010000379.1:1255-4009 GCA_964658355.1 Beijerinckiaceae bacterium | reverse complement strand
GACCAGCGTCGCGGGCATCGCCGACAAGCTCGGGCAGACCTACGCCGCCGATCCGCGCGTGATCGAGGTGGACGTCCTTGCGATGCTGAACGACCTCGCCACCAAGAGGGTGCTGGAGCGATGAACGCGCTGACCCCGAACGCGGCGGCGATCCCGGCCCCGGTCGGGCTGCTCGCCGAACTGACGCATCGCTGCCCGCTGCGCTGCCCGTACTGCTCCAACCCGCTCGACCTCGACCGGCGCTCGCGCGAGCTCGATACGTCGACCTGGCAGCGCGTGCTGACCGAGGCCGCGGGCCTCGGCGTCCTTCACGTGCACCTGTCAGGCGGCGAGCCGACAGCGCGGAACGACATCGTCGCGATCACCGAGACCTGCGCCAAGCTCGGGCTCTACTCGAACCTGATCACCTCCGGCGTCGGCGGCGCGCTCGCCAAGCTCCAGGCGCTCTACGATGTCGGCCTCGATCACGTGCAGCTCTCGGTCCAGGGGGTCGACGCGGCCAATGCCGAGAAGATCGGCGGCTTGCGCAACGCCCAGCCGCAGAAGATGGAGTTCGCCGCCAAGGTCACCGAGCTCGGCCTCCCGTTGACGCTGAATTCCGTCATCCATCGCGGCAACATCCACGAGGTCGAAGGCTTTATCGATCTCGCGGTCAAGCTCGGCGCCAAGCGGCTGGAGGTGGCCCACACCCAGTATTACGGGTGGGCCTTCGTGAACCGCGCGGCCTTGATGCCGGACAAGGCCCAGGTCGACCAGTCGATCCGCATCGTCGAGGCCGCGCGCGAGCGCCTGAAGGGGCAGCTCGTCATCGATCTGGTGGTACCGGACTACTACGCGAAGTATCCCAAGGCCTGCGCCGGCGGCTGGGGCCGCAAGCTGATCAACGTCACGCCGCAGGGCAAGGTGCTGCCGTGCCACGCGGCGGAGACGATCAAACACCTCGAGTTCTGGCACGTCACCGAGCATTCGCTCGGCGACATCTGGGCGAAGTCCCCGGCCTTCACGGCCTATCGCGGCACCGACTGGATGCAGGAGCCCTGCCGCTCCTGCGACCGGCGCGAGAAGGATTGGGGCGGTTGCCGCTGCCAGGCGCTGGCACTTGCGGGCGATGCGGCGGCGACGGATCCCGCCTGCTCGCTCTCGCCCCTGCACGCCAAGGTGCGGGCGCTGGCCGTCGAGGAGGCGGCCGAGACCGCGCCCGACTACACCTACCGGACGATCGGGGCCAACATCCCGGCGCCGCACAAGGAGGACGCCCTCTCGTGAAGTGTTTCGTGATCGCCGCCGCCCTGCTCGCCGCCTCCCCGGCGCTGGCCGTGGAGACGGCGCCCCCTGCCCCGTCCCCTGCCCCCGCCGCGACGCCGGAGAAGGCGGATGCGACGGCCACCCCGAACGCCGCCGACCTGCTGTTCGAGCAGCCGCAGCTGAAGAACGCCGCCGCAGGATCGACCCTTAACTACGAGTACCTGCGCCGGTCCGGCATCGCGAAGGGGCCGTTCGGGCCGCCCCTCGACGATACGATCAAGCTCAAGCTCGAGCCGGGGAAGGGTGCCGACGAACGCAACGTCGCGGTCGAGATGTTCTCCGGCATGAACCGCTTCCCGGCGGGCCCGTTCGAGGACATGCCCGGCAATCCGGTGATCCCGCTGTTCCTTGAGAACCACCTGACGAACCTCGCCCGCGTGCTGCAGGCCAACCCGCGCTACCTGAAGCTCGCGATCCGCAAGGGCCTGCGAGAGGGCGCCACCGTCACGCCGATCAAGGTGGCGTACAAGGGCCGCAGCGTCGATGCGTGGCAGGTGGTCGCCAAGCCCTTCGTCGGCGATGGGATGGCGCAGCGCATGCGCGGCATGGACAACATGACCTACACCTTCGTCACCTCACCCGAGGTGCCCGGCGAAATCGTCTCGATCGAGGCGCAATCGAAGAATGCCGAGGGGGGTGAACTCTTGGAGGAACGGCTGAGCTATGATCAGAAAGCTGGTTGAGGGCGCGCTCCTGTCCGGTGTCGCGCTGGCGATGCTGGCGATGCCGGTCGCCGCCGCCGATGCGGAGAACGACTACCCGACCGACGCGCGCGTGGATTACGTGTTCGGGTGCATGGCCGCCAACGGCCAGACCCGCGAGGCGATGCAGCGCTGCACCTGCTCGGTGGATCAGCTCGCGGCGATCCTGCCTTACGACAAGTACGTGCAGGCGAGTACGATCCTCTCGATGCGCCAGGGCGTCGGCAACCGGGCGAACGAGTTCAAGTCCACCAAGGTGTTCGACGACAAGGTCGCCGACCTGCGCCGCGCCCAGGCCGAGGCCGAGATCCGCTGCTACCGCGGCTGAACCGGTCGGGCCGGAGGGTCGATCGATGAAAGGCCGCCCGGTTCCGGGCGGCCTTTTCGCATCGGGCCCGCCGCCGTTGCTTCGCCTCGAAAAACCGGCCACATCGATCCCGCGGGAGCGGCCCGCACCGATCCAGAGAAGCGACGCCCCTTGAGCCACCGTCCCGCTGCCCTCGCCGGCTTGCTGCCCGATCTCGGGCGGCAAACCCTCGTGATGGGCATCCTCAACGTCACGCCCGATTCGTTCTCGGATGGCGGCCGCTTCGTCGGCGAGGAAGCCGCGTGCCGACAGGCCGACGTGCTGGTCATGGAGGGCGCGGCGCTGGTCGACATCGGCGGCGAGTCGACCCGGCCCGGCCACGTGCCGGTCTCGGCCGAGGTCGAGCAGGCGCGCGTCCTTCCGGCGATCCGGGCGCTCAGC
>CAZZZJ010000379.1:0-1155 GCA_964658355.1 Beijerinckiaceae bacterium | reverse complement strand
GATCGAGGCGATCACCGTGCGCGTCGACAAGCCGAGCGCGCCGGTGCCGGCCATCCTCGACGGCGTCGCCGTGCTGATCACCCGCAGGCGTGGGATTCCGGCGTGACGCGGGCCTATCTCGGACTCGGCAGCAATATCGGCGACAAGGCCGCGCACCTGGCGGCGGCCGTGCGGGGGCTCGCTGGCGTCCCCGGCATCCGGATCACGGCGCGCTCGGCCGATTACCGCACGCCGCCCTGGGGCGAGACCGATCAGGATTGGTTCCTCAACGGCGCGATCCAGATCGAGACCGATCTCGATCCGCATGCGCTGCTCGATGCCTGCCTCGGCGTCGAGCGCGCGCTCGGGCGCGTGCGCGAGCGCCGCTGGGGACCGCGCGTGATCGATATCGACGTGTTGTCCTATGCGGGTGCCGAGGTTTCGGACGAGCGTCTCGTCCTGCCGCACCGCTACGTGCGCGAGCGCGCCTTCGTGCTCGTTCCTTTGGCCGAGATCGCCCCCGACCTCGTCATCGGCGGCGAGACGGTCGCCCAAGCGCTGGCCAAGCTCGACCGCAGCGGTATCGAGCGGAACTGAGCGGACCCGAAAACGTCGAAGGGCCGGGCCTTGGCCCAACCCTTCGATCGCGTGACTCACTCTCCGTCGGAGGGCGACCCGGTCAGCGCTCGCCCGGAGTGAGCAGCTTGTTCTCTTCCTCTTCGAGAAGCGGCACGTCGAAGTCGCGAAGCACCTTCTCGATGTCGTCCTTGCGCTTGCGCAGGATCGTGTTGAGCGAACGCTTCCAGTCGTTCTCACCGATGCGCACGGCCATGGCGATGCGGTAGCTCATCGGCGGTCGATCGGGCTCCTTGAGAAGCGGGATCACGTCCATCGCCGCGCCGCTCTGCTTGGCCAGCCAGCCGGCCGAGGGCCCCCAGAGCACCGCCGCATCGATCTGCCCGGCCGCGAGGTCGGAGACCACCTCGGCGCCCACCGTCTGGTTCTTGCGCGCGGGATCGAGCTGGTACGGCGCGTAGGCCTTCATGCTCGAGATCAGCCCGAGGTCTCCCATCCGGTTCACCGGCGGCGTCCCGGCGATGACGCCGATGCGCTTGCCCTTCAGCTGCGGGTCGTCGAGCCCGGTCACGCCGGCCATCTCGCCCTTGCGCACGATCA
>CAZZZJ010000378.1:0-4011 GCA_964658355.1 Beijerinckiaceae bacterium | reverse complement strand
GCTGCGCCCGAGGCGGCCGGCGAGCAGCACCGCGGCGACGGCGAGCCCGGCAAACGACGGCACCTGCGCCTGCCACGGCAGCGGGACGAGCGCCGCGACGAGGCCGGTGGCGAGCGCCGCGAGCCCCAGCCCGATCAGGAAGATGCCGGGCGCGGCCAGTTCCAGGCCCACCAGCACCAGGCCGGCGAGGATCCAGATCCAGGCTGGACCCAGATCCGCGAGGGTTTCGGAGACGGTCATGTCCGCGGCGCCCCGTCAACGGCGGCGGTCGGGCCCACGTCAGGACGCGGCGCGGGATCGCACCGCCCCGGCCGCGCCGATGGAGCCGCAGGCCGACGGCTTCCGGCCCGTCAGCCGGGAGCGGCCTTGCCGAAGATCCCGGGCCGTCCATCGCGGGTCGTAAACGTGATGCCCGCGCCTTCGAGGGCGCGCCGTATGGCCTCCCGGGTCCTGGCGCGGGCGCCCGTCTCCCCGGCTTCGAAGCGTTTGACGCTCGCGACCGATAGGCCGGCCGCCGCGGCGAGGTCGGATATCGACCAATCGAGCAGGCCGCGGGCCCCGCGCGAGGCGGCGCCCGTGAACGGGGCGGCCGTCGGCGGGATGCCCTCTCTGGCACCCGTCCGATCGATGGCGAGCAGCATCCCCATCCACTCGGCCACGGTCCCCGCCTTGTCGAGGAGCGGCGCGCCGCGGGTGTTGAACCAGCGATGGACGCCATCGGCGCAGCGGACGCGAAGGTCCATGTCGATCGGCGCGCCGCGGGCGAGCGCGGCGGTCCAGGCTGCCTCCACCCGGTCCCGATCGTCGGGGTGAACGACCGTCCACCACGGTCCGGCCCTCTGCGCTTCGATCGATTGACCCGTCATCGCCTCCCATGCGGCGCTCCGATGCGGCCTGCCGTCCGCCGCGGTCGACCAGACGACGGACGCGACGGCATCGAGCAGGCCCTGATAGCGGGCTCGGCTCGCTTCGGCGGAGCTCACCGCCTCCTGGGGATCGCTGACATCGAAGACGACGCCCTCCGCACGGACCGGCTGGTCGTTCGTCCCGAGCACGATCTCCGCCGTGACCTTGACCCAGCGCGCGGTCCGATCGGGTCGGATGATCCGATAGGTGTGCCGGATCGGCTTTCCCCGGTGAAGCAGTTCGACCAGATCCGGCCGCTCGGCACGATCGGCGGGGTGGATCAGGCCGTTCAGAAGCCCACGCGGACACTCGCTCGCCGACAGGCCGGTGATCCGCATCAGCCCCGGCGATCCCGCCATCTCCCCGGTCGCGAGATCGAGGGCCCAGAAGCCGATCTGCCCGGCCTCCTCGACGAGTTTCAGCAACTGATAGGAGGAACCCTTCCGGCGATACATGGAACGGTTTCCTATTCAACCGCCATCCGATGGAATGCGATCGTGGCCTGTAGGATCGAAATCTTACAGCGCTTTTCGGGAGCGCGACAGACAAAAGCACCAAAAAGTCGCTGTTTTTCCAGCGAGTTCGTGCGCTGCGCGTTTTTACGGACAACCAATCCTTAACAAATAGTTTCAATACTCGATATCGCGAATATTCCGTTAGAGCAACGACTCCAAATACCCAGAGAGGACGGTCCGATGACGCGCCTTCAGAACGCGAATATTCTGCTCAAGCTCGCGATACCTCTCGCCCTCATCGTCGCCGTGGCGATCGGCCTGGTCGCCTATGCCCGGGTCTCGTTGCAGGACCTCGCGTTCCAGTCTCGTCAGATGGCGAACGTCTCCGCCGTACGCCTCGAGAGCCTTCTGAAAGCACGCAACGGCGTCACCGAGGCGACGGTCCAGACCCGCAACATCCTCATCGAGACCCGCGAGAAGGAGCTGGCGGCCTACGCGGTCCGCTACGAAGACGCGGTCAAAGCCACCTACGAGGCCGTCGACAAACTCATCGCGCTCTCGGACACGACGGAGAGGCAAACCGCGAACCAGGGCCTGCGCACCGTCATGGCGGCCTATTTCGCGATCACCG
The DNA here is from genome assembly GCA_964658355.1 of Beijerinckiaceae bacterium. GTDB lineage: Bacteria > Pseudomonadota > Alphaproteobacteria > Rhizobiales > Beijerinckiaceae > Methylobacterium. The sequence continues at coordinate 2,019 of CAZZZJ010000378.1, read as the reverse complement.
ATCGGGTCGTCGGGCTCGGCCGGAACAACCAGAACGAAGCGGGCATCAAGCTGGCCTTGAGCGAGGGCGCGGCGGTACGCGCGAAGGTTCGCGAGGCGGTTCAGCCGCGCATCGATCTGATCACGGAGCAATTCGAACAGGCCAAGAAAGATGCCCAGACCCGGGCCGATCGCGCGGGCCTGGTGCTGGTCGGCGCGACGCTCGCCGGTCTGACGCTCGCCGTCGCGATCGCCGTCGCCATCGTGATGCTCGGCATCACGCGCCCGCTCGGCAGCTTGGTCGGCGTCCTCCAACGCATGGCCAAGGGGGACATCGAAGCCGAGATCCGGGAGGCGGTGCGCGGCGACGAGATCGGCGCCGTGGGCCGGGCCGTCGAGGGCATCAAGGCGATGGTGGCCAAGAAGGCCGCCGAGGAGACCGAGCGCAAGCAGATCGTCGACGCGGCCGCGGCCGCCGAGCGCAGGCGCACGATGATCGATCTGGCCGACGGCTTCGAGGCTGCCGTCGGGGGCATCGTCGGCATGGTGTCCTCGTCCGCCACCGAGCTCCAGGCGACCGCCGGCACCATGACGGCGACTGCGACGGAGACGGCCAGCCAGTCGACCACCGTGGCGGCCGCGGCGGAAGAGGCCGCCGCGAACGTGAACACCGTGGCGGCGGCGGCCGAGGAACTCGAGGCCTCGGTTCTGGAGATCGGCCGCCAGGTTTCCGGCTCGGCCGCCCTGGCGCAGCGAGCGGTGGCGGAGGCGGACCAGACCGCTGAGCTTGTGCGGGCGCTGAGCCAGACATCGGCCCGGATCGGCAACGTGGTCGGCATGATCTCCGGCATCGCCGGCCAGACCAACCTCCTGGCGCTCAACGCCACCATCGAGGCGGCACGCGCGGGCGAGGCGGGCCGGGGCTTCGCGGTCGTGGCGGCGGAGGTCAAGGAGCTCGCCAGCCAGACCGCCAAGGCGACCGAGGAGATCGCCCAACACATCGGCGAGGTGCAGGGCGTGACCGACCAGGCCGTGATGGCCATCGGCGGCATCACCGGCCGGATCCGCGAGATCGACGGCATGGCGACCTCGATCGCCGCGGCGGTCGAGCAGCAGGGGGCGGCCACCCAGGAGATCGTGAGGAACGTCAGCCAGGCGGCGGTCGGCACGGGCGAGGTCACCAGCAACATCGCCGGCGTGGCGCAGGCCTCCGAGGAGACCGGAGCCGCAGCCAGCCAGGTCCTGTCGGCCGCCACCGAGCTGTCGCGTCAGTCCGAGCGTCTCGGGGCCGAGGTGACGCGCTTCCTCGCCACCGTTCGCGCCGCCTGAGGTCGCCATGGCCGAGATCCGCTTCCTGCCCGCCCACCCCATGAACCCGGACCAGGTTCACCGCCTGTCGACCGAACTGGCCGCCGCACGCGCGCGCGGCCTGGATCTCGGCCCGCGCGGCCCGCAATCGAAGCCATCGGCGAAACGCTTCGTCACCTCGCCGAACGGCTCGAGTCGATCCTCGCGACGCTGCCCGAGGCGTTGAGGCGTCTCGACCATCAGGCGCGACCGGTGCAGGATCTGCTCAAGCGGTTCCTCGGCACGGCCCAGCAGCTCGCTCGGAAGGCCGAGCATTCCCGGACGATGCCCGTGAGCGCGACGGTGCCCTCTCGGGCCGCAGGGCGGAGGGCACGGAACCCGAGGTGCCGCAGCGGGCGGGCACGCGGTTCCCATCGGTCCCGCCGGCGGCGTGACGCCGACGCATCCTGCTGACCCGCGATGACGGGGCGCGGCGGCGGGGCGGGGCACCGACCCCTGCTCCCCCTCTTCGAACGACCGCACCGCCGCGATCCGCCATCAGGCCGACCCAGGACGGCATGCTCGGAAAACGACAGAGAGAGCCTTTTTCCTCGGCTCCGGATCACGGAGACCGCGCCATCTCCGTGCGGTGTCGCAGTGTCCGTCGGAGAACCGGTCACCGCCCCGGCGGAACATGCCCTACCGCTTCCACACCCCGATGCGCTCGGTGCGGGCGTGGTCCTCGGCGGCGACG
>CAZZZJ010000377.1:0-4034 GCA_964658355.1 Beijerinckiaceae bacterium | reverse complement strand
GCGCCGTGCAGGTTGCCGGCGAGCACGAGGTCGTGGCCGCCCGCCCGGATCGCCGCCTCGGCGATGGGAAAGGCGTCGGTCCATTCCGCCGCGGCCGACGGCGATTCGTCGGTGAGTGCGATGTCGTCGACGCGGTGCCCGGCGAGCCGCAACGCCTCGCCGAGCCGGCGATGGGCGATGCCCGCCCCGCCGGCATGCCCGGTCCCGGTGAGCGAGGCGATCGACAGGCGCCCGGCGATGACGCCGGACCGCGACGTGTCGAAAGTCGGCACAGGATCCCTCCCGACCCACTGCAGCAGGACCGGTCGACCGATGCGGGCGACGCCGGACTCGCTTTTCCCGACCTCCGACCACGCCCGCGCTGCCCATCCGTCATCGGCGAGATCGACGCCCGCCAAGGCTGCGAGCGCCAAGCGCCGCCACAGAACCTCGCCGCCGGTGAAGTGCGTCGTCTCCGATGGCGTTTTCGTCAAGGACGGTAGGTCGAGGCCGATCACGTCGTCGTCGAACACGACGCGCAGCCCCGCCACCGCGCCGGCGCTGGACAGCACCGCGTCGAGGGCGAGCGCCGCGAGCGCGCCGGGCGCCAGGAGATCGCCCGCCCGCAGGATCAGGACGTGATCGATCGACTCGTCGGCGAGGATCGCGGCCAGAAAGGTCGGATCCGGCACCACGTCGTGCCGGCATTCCGGATAATCCTGTCCGCCGACCGATGCGATGCCGTCGGAGAGTCGGGGCTCATTGCCGGACGCGATGGTGATCACCCGCAGGCGCGGCCACAATCCACCGTCCGGCAAGGCAGCCGGGCGTGCGAGCGCCGGACGTGCGGACCGGCCGTAGGGCCAGTCCGCGATGCCGTGTGCGGCCCTGGGCTCCGGATCGAGGGGAACGTCGGTCACGACGGGGGCGATCGGCTCTGCGCGACAGGTCGCGAAGCGCTCATCATGTGGGCGAGTGGTGAAGATCGCCTTCCGGGCTCGGTCTCGTCCCAGGTCTCACGAATCCCGATCCCTGGCCGGGACCGGACTCAGCCGGCGACCCGGATACAAGCTGCGCCCGCCTCCGCCCGCCCGACGATCGCGGCGGCCGGATGCCCCGCGGCGCGGATCTGCGCCAGGATCGCGTCGGCGCGTTCGGGGGCGCAGGCGACGAGCAGGCCGCCCGAGGTCTGCGGGTCGGTGAGCAGGTGCCGCGCCCACTCCGGAAAACCCTCGCTCAGCGCGACATCGGAGCCGAAGGCGGTCCAGTTGCGGTGCGAGGCTCCGGTCACGAAACCGTCCTGGGCAAGCGCCTCCGCGCGCGGCAGCAACGGCACCGACGGCCAGTCGATCACGAGGCGGCAGCCGGCGCCGCGCGCGAATTCGAGGCCGTGCCCGAGCAGGCCGAAGCCGGTCACGTCGGTGATGGCGTGGACATCCGGGTCGTGACTGAGTTCGGTGCCGATTTTGTTCAGCAGCGTCGTCGTCGCGACGAACTCCTCGTACCCGCCGTCGGGCAGCGCATCGCGCTTGATCGCCGCGGAATAGACGCCGACGCCGAGCGGCTTGGTCAGGATCAGCGCGTCGCCGACCCGCGCATCGGCGTTGCGGCGTACGTCCTCGCGCCGGCAGATACCGATCACCGCAAGCCCGTAGATCGGCTCGGGCGTGTCGATGGAATGGCCCCCGGCGATCGGGATGCCGGCTTCGGCGCAGGTCGAGGCGCCGCCCTTCAGGATCTCGGCGACCACCTCCGGCGCGATCTTGCCGACCGGCATCCCGAGGATGGCGAGGGCCATGATCGGGCGTCCGCCCATGGCGTAGACGTCGGAGATCGCATTGGTCGCGGCGATCCGGCCGAAATCGCGCGGGTCGTCGACCATCGGCGTGAAGAAGTCCGTGGTGGCGATGACGCAGGTGCCGTCGTCGAGCGCCCAGACCGCGGCGTCGTCCGCGGTCTCGTTGCCGACGAGCAGGCGCTCGAACGGGCCTGCGAGCGGCTGGTCGGCGAGCAGCGACCGCAGGATCGCCGGATCGAGCTTGCAGCCGCAGCCGCCGCCATGGGCGAGGCTGGTGAGGCGGACGGAGGTCGCATCCATGGGGGCACCGCGGGTTCGAGCCAAAAGGATCGTATCGCCGGGCGGATATCACAGATCGAACGCCGAACGCGCGCGACACGGCGAGGGATGGGACAATCGGGACCGGCGGCCCATATCCCGGACGTACGATCCGGAGAGACCCGATGCCCGAGACGCCAGCCCGCAGCTTCGTCCCCCTGTCGATCGCCGTGTTGACCGTCTCGGACACGCGCCGACCGGAGGACGACCGATCCGGCGACACCCTGGTACAGCGGCTCGCCGAGGCCGGCCACCGGTTGGCTTGCCGCGCCATCGTCCCGGACGAGGTCGTCGCGATTCGCCGAACGGTCGAGACCTGGACGCGCGACCCCGCCGTCGACGTGGTGATCACCACCGGCGGCACCGGCTTCACCGGCCGCGACGTGACGCCGGAGGCGCTGGAACCGCTGTTCGAGAAGCGCATGGACGGCTTCTCGGCCGTCTTCCACCGCATCTCCTACGACAAGATCGGCACCTCGACGCTGCAATCCAGGGCGACGGCGGGCGTCGCGAACGCGACCTACGTCTTCGTGCTGCCGGGCTCGCCCGGCGCCTGCCGCGACGCCTGGGACGGCATCCTCGCGAGCCAACTCGACTACCGGCACCGCCCCTGCAACTTCGTCGAGATCATGCCGCGGCTCGACGAGCACCTGCGGCGGGGCCCCTCCGTCACCGCCTGATCGTCACGCCCGGTCGATCCGGGCGACGAGCCGGCGCGGCGTCAGCCGCGGCGCGTAGGAGCCGGATTCGGTCAGGCGATCACGTCGGACGAGGTCGCCGGCCCGCACCACGCCGGCGCCGAACACCGCCTCGACCCGGACAGCGAGACGCGTCGCCAAGCCGGCATGCGGCCGACGCAGGCGTCCGAGCGCGTCGGACCGCGCGGTGCCGACGAAGCGGTCGAGGGTGCGGATCCAGCCATCGCCCGGCACGTCGCCGGCCTCGAGGCAAAGCACCCAGACGCGGCGCGCCGCCGCGGCGCCGGCGACCCAGGGGCTCGACCCGCGCGGCGGCACTACGAGGGCGGCACCGGTGGCGTCGGCGATCGTGTCCACGGCGTCGCCCATCGCAGCCGCGACGATCACCGCATCGCCGACGAGCCCGGCGGCGACCCCGGCGACGAGGGCACCCAGAGAGTCGGCCAAACGGTCGATCGCATCGGCGTCTCCGGGGTCGGCGACGAGAACAAGGGCGGAAATCATCGCCGCGCATACCGTATTTTCCGCACCGGATGACGATAGGGCCACCACGACGCGACGGACCGTTGCCTCGCGGCCACAAAGCCGCAGACCGTGCCTAAAATCGAGGCGTGGCGTTCAATCCTTGTTCTTGTTATGTTCCATGTGAAACACGCCCCACCAAGACTGAGTGGACGAGATGCCCATCCTCCGCGGGATCCGCGAAGCCGAATCGATGCCGCGTCGGCTCGCCGCGACCACGGTGACGCCGGATGCCGCGGGCGGCCGGGGCGCGACGGCCAACCCTGGCGGACGCTTCGAGGCGATCCGCCGTGAGAGCCTCGACGATGGCTGGCCGGCGGACGAGCCGGCTCGGCGTCAGCGGACCGAGGTGACGCTGGAACGGGCGCGCGGGATCATCACCCGCAACAGCTCGCCCGACATCCCGTTCGATCGCTCGATCAACCCCTATCGCGGCTGCGAACATGGCTGCGTCTACTGCTTCGCCCGGCCGAACCACGCCTATGCCGGCCTGTCTCCCGGCCTCGACTTCGAGACCAAGCTCTTCGCCAAGCCCGACGCCGCGCGCCTGCTGGAAAGGGAATTGTCGGCGCCGGGCTACGAGCCGCAGACCATCGCGCTCGGCACCGCGACCGATCCGTATCAGCCGATCGAGCGCGAGCACCGCATCACCCGCGCGATCCTAGAGGTGCTGGCACGCCTGCGGCATCCGGTCGGGATCGTGACGAAGTCCAACCTCG
>CAZZZJ010000376.1:0-4041 GCA_964658355.1 Beijerinckiaceae bacterium | reverse complement strand
CGCCCTGCGGCGGGCCTTGGACAACCTCGTCGAGAACGCGGTCCGCTACGGCCGATGCGCCCGCATCGGCCTCGATCGCGATGGAACGGACGTCCGCATCCGGATCGAGGACGACGGGCTGGGCATCCCCGCGGACCGGGTCGAGGCGATGTTCGAGCCCTTCGCTCGGCTGGAGGATTCGCGCAACGACGAGACCGGCGGCGCCGGGCTCGGCCTCGCGATCGCGCGTTCGGCGATCCGCGCGCATGGCGGCGAGATCCGGCTCGCGACCCTGCCGCAGGGGGGCCTGCGCGCCGAGATCGTCCTGCCGGGTGCGGAACGCTGACGGTCCCTGACGTCAGCCGGGATCGCGCTCCGCGCGCATGAAGCCGAAGTCGCAGCCCTCGTCGGCCTGCTCGACGGTCTCGTAGAGCAGGCGGGCGTAGCCGCGGCCGGCCCAGGCCGGGCGCTCGGCCGGTCCGGCCTCCGCGCGCCGCCGCTCCAGCTCGGTCGGGTCGACCAGGAGGTCGATGCGCCGGGCCGCCGTGTCCAGGCGGATGCGGTCGCCGGTGCGAACCAGTCCGAGGGGACCCCCATCGGCCGATTCCGGCGTCACGTGCAGCACGATCGTGCCGAAGGCGGTGCCGCTCATCCGGGCGTCGGAGATCCGGACCATGTCCTTCACGCTGGTGGCGAGGATCTTCTTCGGGATCGGCAGGTAGCCGGCCTCCGGCATGCCGGGCGCGCCCTTCGGGCCGGCATTCTGCAGGACGAGCACGTCGTCTGGGCCGACGTTGAGGTCGGGATCGTCGATCCGCGAGGTCATGTCGGGGATCGAGGAGAACACGACGGCGCGGCCCTCGTGCTGGAGCAGCGCCGGGCTCGCGGCGCTGTGCTTGATCACGGCCCCGCGCGGCGCGAGGTTCCCGCGCAGCACCGCCATGGCGCCCTGGGGCTTGATCGGGTTGTCGCGGGGCCGGATGACATCCTGTCCCGGCACGTCCTCGGCGGAAGCGACCACGTCGCGCAGCGTCCCGCCGGCCACCGTCCCGGCATCGAGATCGATCAGGTCGCCGAGCTGGGCCATGAGCTTCGGCATGCCGCCGGCATGGTGGAAATGCTCCATGTAGTGGTCGCCCGACGGCTTCAGGTCGACGAGCACCGGCACCGCGCGGCCGAGCCGGTCGAAGGCGTCGAGGTCGATCCGGTGCGGCGTGCGGTTGGCGATGGCGGTGAGGTGGATCAGTCCGTTGGTCGAGCCGCCGATCGCCTGGAGCGCCACCTGCGCGTTGCGGAACGCCGCAGGCGTCAGGAGTTCGCTCGGACGCGGGCCGCCCGAGACCGCCATCTCGGCGGCCCGCCGTCCGCTGGCCTCGGCGAGCCGGATGCGCTCGGCATGCGGCGCGGGGATCGTCGCCGACATCGGCAGCGACAGGCCGAGCGCCTCGACGATGCAGGCCATGGTGCTGGCGGTGCCCATCACCATGCAGGTGCCGACGGAGGGCGCGAGCCGGCCTTCGACGGCGGCGATCTCGGCGGCGTCGAGCTCACCGGCGCGGTGGGCGCTCCAGAGTCGGCGGCAATCGGTGCAGGCGCCCAGAACCTCGCCCTTGTGGTGGCCGACGACCATCGGCCCCGTGGGGATCACGATCGTCGGCAGGTCGGCGCTGGCTGCCGCCATCACTTGAGCCGGCAGGGTCTTGTCGCAGCCGCCGATGACGATCACCGCGTCCATCGGCTGGGCTCGGATCATCTCCTCGGTCTCCATCGCCATCAGGTTGCGCAGGAACATCGAGGTCGGGTGTGCGAAGCTCTCGTGGATCGAGATGGTCGGGAACACCATCGGCATCGCGCCGGCGAGCATCACGCCGCGCTTAGCCGCCTCGATCAGCGCCGGCACGTTGCCGTGACAAGGGTTGAAGTCGCTGGCCGTGTTGGTGATCCCGACGATCGGCCGGTCGAGGGCGTCGTCGGAATAGCCTGCCGCCTTGATGAAGGCCTTGCGCAGGAACAGCGAGAACCCGGCATCGCCGTAGCTGGTAAGACCCTTTCGGAGGCCCTTGCTCATCGTCTGCTCCTTCGGTCCGGAATTCACGAAATTCGGTGGCTCGGTCGCGGGTGGCGGCTGGGCGGTCCCCCTCTCCCGGGATGAGAGGGTTGGCGTGAAGGGCGTGACCTCTCCGGAAAGCGCACACCCCTCGTCCTGTCCTTCTCCCCCTGGGAGAAGGGGCCTGCGCCGCATCTCGGCCCCTGAGCGCAATTTGGTCCGGGGCCGCGCGCCGACAGATTGCCGTCAGCGAGCCAGCGCCGCCGGGTTCACGAGGTTCCGCGGACGATCGCCGGACAGGATCCTGAGCATCTCCTCGGCGGCGCCGAGGCCCATGGCGCGCAGGCTCGTGGCGGTGGTGCCGGCCACGTGCGGCGTCAGCAGGAGGTTCGGGCAGGCGTGGAGCGGATGATCGGGAGCGAGCGGCTGCACCGCGAACACGTCGAGCGCCGCGCCGCCGATCCGGCCCTCGTTCAGGGCCGCGACGACCGCCTCGGTGACGACGATCGGCCCGCGGGCGACGTTGATCAGCACCGCGTCCGGGCGCATCCGCCCGATCAGCACAGCATCGACGAGCCCGCGGGTCTCCGGGGTGAGCGGGCATGCGATCACCACCGCGTGGCTCCGCGCGAACAGCGTCGCGACGTCCACGGGCTCGACGAGGCCGCCATGATCCGACGCGCTGCGCGACGCCCCGAGCACCCGCATCCCGAATCCGTGGCGGGCGATCCCCGCGACGCGACGGCCGATCTCGCCCATCCCGAGGATGCCGAGCGTCGACCCGCCGATCTCGGCGTGGTCGTTGGCCGCGGTCTTGGCCGGCAGCCATCCGTCGCGACGAAGGGCGGCGTCGACCTGGGTCAACCGCCGCCGTAGGGCGAGGAGGGCGGAGAAGACGTACTCGGCCACCGCCCCGGTGTTGCTGCCGGGTAGGTTCGCCACCGGAATCCCGCGGGCGGTCGCGGTCTCCAGCGGCACGAAGTCCAGCCCGACCCCGTGGCGGACGATGCCGCGGAGCTTCGGAGCGTGGTCGAGGATGTCGTCGGGGAGCTGGGCGCGCACGATCATCCCGGCGGCGTCGGAGGCGAGCGTCCGCAGCGTCGCCGGCGCCGTGTCCTGGGCGACGACGACGCGGGCGTGGGGCGCCAGCATCAGGACCGCGTCGGCGTGGATCGGATTGGTCAGGAGAACGAGGGGCAGGGTGGTCAAGGAACGGCCTTCCGCGTCTGCGCGAACCTCGGGCCCGCGTCTATGCAAGCCTCAGCCCGTGAAGCGCGCCAGCATCACCGCCGTCTCGCCGTAGGTGCGCCGCTCGAGTTCCGAGAACCCGGCGGGCAGGGCGACGACGGCGCTCCCGGATTCCTCGACCATCACCAGCGCCTCGGGCATCAGCCAGCCGCCCTCGGCGGCCGCCGTGAGGGCCGCCGGCGCGAGGTCGCGACCGTAGGGCGGATCGCAGAACACCAGGGAGAACCGCCCGGTGGTGCCGGACGGGCCGAGCTTGGTCGCATCGCGCCGGAACAGCCGGGTGCGCCCTTCGGCGCCGAACTGCTCGATGTTCTCGCGGATCACGCCGCGCGCCTCCGCACCCTCGTCGACCAGCAGCGCGTAGGCCGCGCCGCGCGACAGGGCCTCGAAGCTCAGCGCGCCGGTGCCCGCGAACAGGTCGAGGATGCGGGCGCCCGGCACCGCGTCGTCGTAGGCATGGGCCAGCACGTTGAACAACGCCTCGCGCAGGCGGTCGGAGGTCGGGCGGATCGCGTCGGAGCGCGGGGTGGCGAGGCGCCGGCCGCGCCAATCCCCGCCGACGATCCTCACCGCCCGCCGCGGCCGGGCGGACGACCGCCACCGCCGCCGGGACGACCGCCGGGCTTCGCGCCGAACCCGCCCGGACGCCCCCCGAACCCGCCGGAGGGCTTGCCGCCGAACCCACCGGGCTTGCCGCCCGCCGGACGACCGGCGCCCCCGCCGGGACGGCCCTGGCCGCCGCCCTCGGGACGCCCCTTGAACCCGCC
>CAZZZJ010000375.1:0-4067 GCA_964658355.1 Beijerinckiaceae bacterium | reverse complement strand
GGCGCACGCACGTCGAGCCAGCGGATGTGGTCGGCGGCGGCGAACCGCGCCAGCGCCGCGCGGAATGCGACAGCCGGCCGGTCGAGGGCGATCCAGGGAATCACGCTGCCGAGGGTCACGAACGAGACCGGGGTGCCACGGGTGCCGAAGGCCGGATCCCTGGACAGGATCCGGTCGAGCACCTCGACCCCGAGGAAGCTCGACGAGGAGTGACCGATCACCACGATCTCGTCGGCGGCGCCCTCTGCGGCGGCGATTCGCGCAGCCATGGCGTCGAGGCGGGCCGGCATCCGGCCCTCGCGGCCCGCGGCGTGGTCGTGGGTGAAGGCGGTGTCGTCGACGAGGTGGGCGCAGTAGAACGGCTTGCCGCGGGTGAGCGCCATGATCCCGGCCAGGATCGCGTAGGACGCGGGCGGCACCGCGAGCCAGGACCACGGCCGCCACTCGGCCGGCAGCGCCAGCGGCACGAGCGCACCGAGCCCGAGGCTCACGGCCACGAAAACCAGGAAGAGGTACTGGACGCCGAAAATCACCATGGCGAAGCTGCGCGCCTCGCGGCGCAGGCGGCGCTCGTAGCCCGCGCGCCGGAGCCGCCGCAGCAGGGCCGGCACCGTCAGGAGACGCCGCCAGTTGGCACGGGGAAAGCGGGCGCGGACGATGTCGTCCCAGCGCAGCAGTCCATAGCGGGTGCGGGCGCCGCCGGATTCGACGGTCCAGTCGAGGCTCAGGCGGTCGGCACTGCGCACTGGATCGCTCACCGCGATGTCGATGCCGCGCCGCGCCGCCGTCAGCCGGCTCTCGCGGCGGAACAGACCCCAATAGGTCTCGGGCTGGCGCGGATCGAACCCGGGCAGGTAGAAGACCTGACGCGTGATCGTCCCCGATCGGTCGAGCGCGGGCAGATCGGTGGTGCTCGTGTCGCTGGATGGGGTGATGACGAGGCGTTCCGGCGCTGTGACTGTCTCAGTGTGCCGGCTCCCTACACGACGGCTGGGGCTCGAGACGAGCGAAAAGACGCGCGACCCGCCCGTCACGCCGCCGGCGGATGCGCCAGGAACTCGGCGATGGCGGCGACGAACCGCTCGCCGTAGGCCTCGCGCTTGCGCTCGCCGACGCCGTGAACGGTGCGGAGCGCGTAGAGGTCAACCGGCTTGCCCTTCGCCATCTCGATGAGCGTCCGGTCGGGAAACACCATGAAGGCCGCGATGTTGTCGGCGCGCGCGATCGTGGCGCGCAGGCCGCGCAGGTGCTGGAACAGGGCCTCGTCCGACGGGCTCAGGTCGTCCGAGCCGGCATCGCGCACGGCGCCCGCGCGGCGGCGTTCGCGCGGCTCGGCCGCCTTCGGCTCCGGATCCGGACGGAGCTGGATCGGCTCTCGGCCGAACAGGATCGCCTCGCCCTTGTCGGTCATGGTGAGGCCGCCGTAGCCGTCGCCGTTCTCGGCCACCGCGCCGGCCGCGAAGAGCTGGCGCAGGATGGCGCGCCACGCCGCGACCGGCTTGTCGGCGCCGACGCCGAAGGTCTTGAGCTGCTCGTGGCCGTTGCGGCGGATCGGCTCCGATTCCTTGCCGTGGACGACGTCGCAGACATAGGCCGCACCGTAGCGCTGCCCGGTGCGGACGATCGCCGAGAGGATCTTCTGCGCCGAAACAGTGCCATCGATCAGCGAGACCCCGCCGCGGCAGAGGTCGCAGCGGCCGCAATGGCCGCTCGCCTCGTCGAAATAGGCGAGCAGCGATTGCCGGCGGCAGGCCGCGCCCTCGCACAGCCCGATCATCGCCTCGAGCTTGCGCCGCTCGACGCGGCGGCGCTCGTCGGGCACCTCCTTCTCGTCGATCTGGCGGCGGCGCAACGCCATGTCGTCGAGTCCGTAGAGGGTGAGCGTGTCGGCCGGCAGCCCGTCACGGCCGGCCCGCCCGATCTCCTGGTAGTAGCCCTCGACATTGCCCGGCATGTCGGCGTGGCAGACGAAGCGCACGTCCGGCTTGTTGATGCCCATGCCGAAGGCCACGGTCGCGGTCATCACGACCCCGTCCTCCTGCAGGAAGGTGTCCTGGTTGCGCATCCGCGTGCCCTGGTCGAGCCCGGCATGGTAGGCGAGCGCGTTGAAGCCGTCCTTCTTGAGGCTCTCGGCCAGCTGCTCGGTGCGCTTGCGCGACGAGCAGTAGATGATCCCGCTCTCGGAGCGGCGATGCTTCAGGAAGCGCTCGATCTGCCGGGTCGGGTTGTCCTTGGCCGCGAAGGTCAGGCCGATGTTCGGGCGGTCGAAGGAATGCACGAAGGTCTTGAGGTCGCGGCCTTCGGGAAAGAGCCGCTCGGCGATCTCGGCCCGCGTCGCCTTGTCGGCGGTGGCCGTCAGGGCCACCGTCTGGACGTCGCCCAGCGCCTCGCGGGCCCGCGAAAGGGCGCGATACTCGGGGCGGAAGTCGTGGCCCCATTGCGAGACGCAATGCGCCTCGTCGACCGCGAGCCGCCGGACGCCCGCGCCGCGCAGCGCATCCATGCAGCCCTCCATCAGAAGGCGCTCCGGCGAGACGAAGAGCAAGCGCAGCTCGTTGGTGCGGATCATCCGCCAGGTTTCGCGCGAGACGGATTCGGCCACCGACGAGTTGAGCGTCGCGGCCGCGACCCCGAAGCCCCGCATCTGCTGCACCTGGTCGTGCATCAGCGCGATCAGCGGCGACACCACGACGGTGAGCGAATCCTCGACCAGCGCCGGCAGTTGGTAGGTCATCGACTTGCCCGAGCCCGTCGGCATCACCGCGAACACGTCCGCGCCCGAGAGAACCGCCTCGATCACTTCGTCCTGGCCAGGGCGGAAGTCGTCGTAGCCGAAGGTGGTCTTGAGGGCGCGCCGTGCTTCGTCGAGTCGTGAGGTCATGCCTGTCCCAGGTGAGGCGGCCGCTTGCCGGTGGGCCGTGTATACACTAGCGTCCGCGCGTCTACACGGAGGCGAGGGCGATGCCCCTGAATATCCGAAGCGAAGAAGTGAACCGATTGGCGGAGACGCTGGCTTCGGCCGCATGCGTCAGCAAGACGGAAGCCGTGCGTATGGCGCTCGCCAATGAGTTGCAACGCCGCGATGCGTCGCTGGCCGAGTTCATGGCCGGGATCAAACGCATCCAGGACCGCATCGCGGCCCATCCGGAAACCGGCGAAAGCGCCGACAAGGCGTTCTTCGACGACCTCAACGGCGAACCCTGATGTTCATCGACGCCTCGGCGATGGTCGCGATCCTCGCCGGCGAGGCCGGGAACGCATCCCTGGCGCGGGTCATCAAGGACGCGCACGATCCGATCACGTCGGCGCCGGCCATCTTCGAGACAGCGAGCGCGATCGCCCGGAAGACCGCGATGACGGTCGAGGCCGCGGAAACGGAGACCTACGCCTTCCTGAACCTCGCGGGCATCCGGATCGTCAGCCTCGGCGACGCGGAGGTGCGCGGCGCGCTGGCGGCATATGCCCGCTTCGGCAAGGGCCGAGGCCATGCCGCCCGACTGAACATGGGCGACTGCTTCGCCTATGCCTGCGCACGGGTCTACGACGTGCCGCTCCTCTTCGTCGGCGACGACTTTCCGCAGACCGACATCCGGTCGGCGATGGGCTGAGGCTCAGCGCGTCACGATGGCGATGGCCGCGCCCGCCCTCACCGTGCCGGCGCCGCGGTCGATCGCGCGCCGCGCACGGGACGCGGCCAGCACGTAGGCGCCGAGCACCGCGCTCAGAACCAGACGAGGTCGCCGACGACGAAACACCGCCGCGAAGCCCGCGACGCCGGCCATCCTGCACGCCGGCACCCGCGCCACGAGTGCGGCGATGCCGGGGCCGGGCAAGGCGACGGCGACCAGGTAGACGGCGGCGAAGGCGGCGAGGCCGGACAGGGACGTCGCGGTGCGCGCCGATCGGGGATCAGGGTCTGACGACGTGCCCGTCCGCAATGCCTATCACGTCGGCTCGCCCGCCGAGCTCCGCGAACATCGCGGCGTCCGCCCCCGTCATGAAAACCTGACCGGGCAAGGCATCCAGCGCCTCGAACAGGCCGGCGCGGCGGCGCGGGTCGAGATGGG
>CAZZZJ010000374.1:0-4067 GCA_964658355.1 Beijerinckiaceae bacterium | reverse complement strand
GAGTCGCTGCAGAAGGCGTTGCGCTCGCTGGAGACGGGGCTCACCGGCCTCGACGAGATCGAGATCGAGGGCCTCGGCAAGGGCGACGACCACAACGCGATCAAGGCGGCGATCGGCACGCCGACCCCGGACCGGCTGCTCAACGTCGCCCAGGCCTTGCGCCTCGGGGTGAGCCATGCCGAGGTCCACGCCTCGTGCAAGATCGATCCGTGGTTCCTGGAGCAGCTCCAGGGCATCATCGACCTGGAGAACCGGGTGAAGGCGCACGGCCTGCCCGCGACGCCAGGTGCCTTCCGCCAGCTGAAAGCCGCGGGCTTCTCCGATGCGCGGCTTGCCGTTCTCGCCGGCACCGACGAGGCCTCGGTCCGCGAGGCGCGTCACGCCCTGAAGGTGCGGCCGGCGTTCAAGCGGATCGATACCTGCGCGGCCGAGTTCAAGGCGCCGACCGCCTACATGTACTCGACCTACGTCGCCCCCTTCGCGGGTGCGGTCGCGGACGAGGCGCAGCCGACGGACGCCAAGAAGGTCATCATCCTCGGGGGCGGCCCGAACCGGATCGGCCAGGGCATCGAGTTCGACTATTGCTGCTGCCACGCCTGCTACGCGCTGTCGGAAGCCGGCTACGAGACCATCATGGTCAACTGCAACCCGGAGACGGTCTCCACCGACTACGACACCTCCGACCGGCTCTATTTCGAGCCGCTGACGCAGGAGGACGTGCTCGAGATCATCGAGACCGAGCGGCAGAACGGCACGCTGCACGGCGTCATCGTCCAGTTCGGCGGCCAGACCCCGCTGAAGCTCGCGCGTGCGCTCGAGGCGGCCGGCGTGCCGATCCTCGGCACCTCGCCGGACGCGATCGACCTCGCCGAGGACCGCGACCAGTTCAAGCGGCTCCTCGACAAGCTCGGGATGAAGCAGCCCAAGAACGGCATCGCCTACTCGGTCGAGCAGGGCCGGATGGTCGCGGCCGACCTCGGCCTGCCCTTCGTCGTGCGGCCGAGCTACGTGCTGGGCGGGCGCGCCATGGCGATCATCCGCGACGAGACGCAGTTCGCCGACTACCTGCTCGACACCCTGCCGAGCCTGATCCCCTCGGAGGTCAAGGCGCGCTACCCCAACGACAAGACCGGCCAGATCAACACGGTGCTGGGCAAGAACCCGCTGCTGTTCGACCGCTACCTCTCGGACGCCGTCGAGATAGACGTGGATGCGGTCTGCGACGGCACCGACGTGTTCATCGCCGGCATCATGGAGCACATCGAGGAGGCCGGCATCCATTCCGGCGATTCGGCCTGCTCGCTGCCCTCGCGCTCGCTCTCGCCCGAGATCATCGCCGAGCTCGAGCGCCAGACCAAGGCGATGGCCCTGGCGCTGAAGGTCGGCGGCCTGATGAACGTGCAGTACGCGATCAAGGACGGCACGATCTACGTGCTGGAGGTGAACCCGCGGGCCTCCCGCACCGTGCCGTTCGTGGCCAAGGTGATCGGCGAGCCGATCGCCAAGATCGCCGCCCGCGTCATGGCCGGCGAGGCGCTGGCCTCGTTCGGCCTCAGGAAGAAGGTCCTGAACCACATCGCGGTGAAGGAGGCGGTGTTCCCTTTCGCGCGCTTCCCCGGCGTCGACGTGCTGCTCGGGCCGGAGATGCGCTCCACCGGCGAGGTCATCGGGCTCGACGCCGGCTTCGGCGTCGCCTTCGCCAAGAGCCAGCTCGGCTCGGGCACCAAGGTGCCGCGTTCGGGCACGGTGTTCGTCTCGGTGCGGGACGGCGACAAGGCCCGCATCCTGCCCTCGATCCGGCTGCTCGCCGGGCTCGGCTTCGCGATCGTGGCGACGGGAGGAACCCAGCGCTATCTCGTGGAGAACGGCGTGGCGTGCGAGCGCGTCAACAAGGTGCTGGAAGGCCGGCCGCACGTGGTCGACTCGATCAAGAACGGTGACATCCAGCTCGTCCTGAACACCACCGAAGGGGCCGGCGCGCTGTCGGACTCGCGCTCGCTGCGCCGGGCGGCCCTCTTGCATAAGGTGCCGTACTACACCACTCTGGCAGGAGCGTTGGCGGCGGCCGAGGGTATTCAAGCCTATCTCGAAGGCGACCTTCGGGTCCGCGCCCTGCAGGATTACTTCGCCGCCTGAAACGGGCGGCAAGACGTTTCGGACCGATCGCGGGACACGCGCTCGGACAGGTTCTCGAATCTGGCCCGGAGGGCGCGGCATGCCGCGTCCGGCCGGGCCTCTTCATTGTGGCGCGAGACGATGGCGATAGACAAGGTTCCGATCACGGTGCGTGGCTTTGCGGCCATGGAAGAGGAGCTGAAGCATCGCCAGCAGGTGGAGCGTCCGCGCATCGTCGCGGCGATCTCGGAGGCCCGCGCGCACGGCGATCTCTCCGAGAACGCCGAGTATCACGCCGCCAAGGAGGCGCAGTCCCACAACGAGGGACGCGTGCTCGAGCTGGAGAGCCTGATCGCCCGCGCCGAGATCATCGACGTGACGAAGCTCTCGGGCGACAAGATCAAGTTCGGCGCGACCGTGAAGCTCGTCGACGACGACACGGAAGAAGAGAAGACCTACCAGATCGTCGGCGAGCCCGAGGCCGACGTGCATTCCGGCCGCGTCTCGATCACCTCGCCGATCGCCCGTGCGCTGATCGGCAAGGGCGTCGGCGATAGCGTCGAGGTGACGACGCCCGGCGGCGGCAAGTCCTACGAGGTCGTCGGCGTCCGGTACGGGGCCTGATCGGTGCGGGTCGCGCGACGCCGGGTCGCCGGGCTCATCGCCCTCTCGCTGCTGGCGGCGCCGGCCTTCGCCGATCGCGCGGGGGCCGGTGATTTTCCGAGCCTCCGGGGCGAGCGTTTCTCCGACGTGCGCGTCGACGTGCGCCCGCTCATCGCCCTCGGCGGCGGGGCGCAGGCGGAAGCGCTTCGCGCCGACCTGACCGCGGCCCTGCGGACCCGCTTCGCGGCGCGCATCGGCGGCCGGGGTCCGAGTCTCGTGGTGCTGATCCGCGGGTTCTCGCTCCGACCCTATGCCGGAAGCGGAAACGAGGGCCGTTCCGGGTTCGCGGGCGGGACGCAGAGCGACTATCTCGACGGCGAGGCCCTGCTGGTCGGCCGCGACGGCGCGGTCCTCGGCCGCCACCCGCAGCTCACGGCGACCCCGTCGAGCTTCGGCGGGGCCTGGTACGACCCGCAATCCGAGCGCCGCCGCGTGACCGTCATCGCCGACATCTACGCCGACTGGCTCGTCCGCAACCTGCCCGTCGACTGAGGTGAGCGCCCCCCTCGAGACGCGGGCCGCCTCGGCGCTCACTGGCGCCGGCGCCTGGATCGTCACCGACGGCAAGGCCGGCGACGAGAACCAGTGCGTCGGCATCGCCGAGACGCTGGGCCTCGCCTACGAGATCCGGCGGGTTCCGGCCCACGGCCCGTTCGGTTGGACGGCGCCGTGGGGGCCGATCGATCCGCGCCAGGGGCCGTATCGCACCCGCGGGGCGCTGGCCGGACCCTATCCCGACATCCTGATCGCGTCGGGGCGCCGGGCGGTGCCCTATCTCCGGGCGATGCGCCGGGCCGCGCCCGGGCGTACCTTCACCGCCTTCCTGAAGGATCCACGCACCGGGCACGACAGCGCCGACTTCATCTGGGTGCCCGATTACGACGACCTGCGCGGCCCCAACGTCTTCACGACGTTGACCGCGCCGCATCTCGTCACCGCCGAGCGGATCGCCGCGGCCCGCACGCGGCCGGACCCGCGGCTGACGGCGCTCGACGGGCCGCGGGTCGCCGTGCTCATCGGCGGCGACAGCCGGCACCTCAGCTACCGCACCCTCGACATGCGACGCCTCGTCGGCGACCTGCGCAAGCTCGCGGGCTCCGGCTGCCGGCTGATGGTCACCGTCTCCCGCCGCACGCCCGACCCCCTGCGCGACGCCATCCGCGCCCTGGTCGCCGAGACCGGCGGCTTCCTCTGGGACGGCAGCGGCGACAATCCCTACGTGGCGATGCTGGCCCTGGCGGATGCCGTCGTCGTCACCTCCGATTCCGCCAACATGGTCAGCGAGGCGG
>CAZZZJ010000373.1:0-4081 GCA_964658355.1 Beijerinckiaceae bacterium | reverse complement strand
TCCGGCAGCTTCCTCGCCACGGTCTCGGCGGCCGGGCTGCTGAGCCAGATCGGCAGCGCGACCTATTCCACCACCAAGCACGCGGCGCTGGGCTTCTGCGAGCACCTCGCGATCACCCATCGCGACCACGGCATCCGCGTCGCCGCCCTGTGCCCGCAGGGCGTCGACACCGCGATGGTGCGCGGCGCCTCGGCGCGCGAGCCGGCTTTGCTCGACGGTCTGCTCAGCCCCGAGACTGTGGCGGACGCCGCGTTCCGGGGGCTCGAGGCGGGCCGGTTCCTGATCCTGCCCCACCCGCAGGTCGCTGATTACGTGCGCCGCAAGGCCGACGACCACGACCGCTGGATCGGCGGGATGGCGAAGCTCAGACGCGCAAGAGGATGATCCGATGTCCCTGTTCGATCTCACCGGCAAGGTCGCCGTCATCACGGGTTC
This sequence comes from Beijerinckiaceae bacterium, assembly GCA_964658355.1. GTDB lineage: Bacteria > Pseudomonadota > Alphaproteobacteria > Rhizobiales > Beijerinckiaceae > Methylobacterium. Next base: position 3,646 of record CAZZZJ010000373.1, on the reverse strand, counting down.
GTCGCGTGGGATCGGCCGCGCCATCGCGCTCCGCATGGCCGAGCAGGGTGCGCGGGTGGTGGTGTCGTCGCGCAAGCGCGAAGCCTGCGATGCCGTCGTCGCCGAGATCGAGGCGGCACATGGTCCGGGCCGCGCGATGGCGGTGCCGGCAAGCATCTCGGTGAAAGACGATCTCGTCCGTCTGATCGGCGAGACGCGCGAGAAATTCGGCGAGGTGGACACGCTGGTCTGCAATGCCGCGAGCAACCCGTATTACGGGCCGCTCGCCGAGATCCGGGACGAGCAGTTCACCAAGATCCTGTCGAACAACATCGTTTCGAACCACTGGCTGATCCAGCTCGTGGCGCCCTCGATGATCGCGCGGCGGGACGGGTCGATCGTCATCGTCTCCTCGATCGGCGGGCTCAAGGGCTCGCCGGTGATCGGCGCCTACAACGTCTCCAAAGCCGCCGACATGCAGCTCGCGCGCAACTACGCGGTCGAGTACGGCCCGCACAATGTGCGCGTGAACTGCATCTGTCCCGGCCTCGTGCGCACCGATTTCGCCCGCGCCCTCTGGGAGGACCCGAAGGTGCTGGAGGCCGCGACCTCCGGGGCCCCGTTGCGCCGCATCGGCGAGCCCGACGAGATCGCCGGCGCCGCGATCTTCCTGGCCTCCGCCGCGGGCCGGTTCACGACGGGTCAGGCGATCGTCGTCGACGGCGGCGTGACGATCGCCAGCGGGGCGATCGGCTGAGGCGCACCGATTTCGGTCCCTCCCCCGTAAAAGGGGGAGGGAGAGGCGCGTTCAGCCCGCCGCCCGCGCCGCCTTGTCGTACCCTGCGAAGCTTCCGCCTTCCGCGACCAGCTTTTCCAACAAAGCCGACGGCTTGAACTCCGGACCGTGTTCGGCGGCGAAGGCCTTCATCCGGTCGAGAATCTTGTCGAGGCCGATCCCGTCCGCCCAGTGCATCGGGCCGCCGGTGTAGACCGGCCAGCCGTAGCCGTTGATCCACACGGTATCGATGTCGGAGGCGCGCAATGCCTTGCCTTCCTCGAGGATCTTGGCGCCCTCGTTGACCATCGGATAGAGGCAGCGCTCCAGGATCTCCTGGTCCGCGACGGTGCGGCGCGCGATGCCCTTCTTCTCCGACACGGCGCGGATCACCGCCTCGACCTCGGACGAGGGCGAGGATTTGCGGTTCTCGTCGTAATCGTAGAAGCCGCGGCCGGTCTTCTGCCCGCGGCGGTCCTGCTCGCAAAGGATGTCGCGGACGCTTTCGCCCTTGGAGGTCTCGGCCGACCAGCCGATGTCGAGGCCGGCCAAGTCGCTCATCGCGAACGGACCCATCGGCAGGCCGACGCCCTCCACCACCCGGTCCACGTCCTGCGGCAGGGCGCCTTCGAGGATCAGCTTGTTGGCCTCGCGCTGGCGCTGCTCCAGCATGCGGTTGCCGACGAAGCCGTGGCAGACGCCGACCAGCACCGCGACCTTGCCGATCCGGCGCCCGAGGGCCATCGCCGTCGCGATGACGTCCGGCGCGGTCTTGTCGCCGCGCACCACCTCCAGGAGGCGCATGACGTTGGCCGGCGAGAAGAAGTGCATCCCGATCACGTCCTGCGGACGCTTGGTCATGCCGGCGATGACGTCGATGTCGAGATAGGAGGTGTTGGAGGCCAGGATCGCCCCGGGCTTGGCGATGGCGTCGAGCTTCTCGAAGATCGTGCGCTTGAGGTCCATGTCCTCGAATGCGGCCTCGATGATCAGGTCGCAGGCGGACAGGTCGGCGAAATCGAGACTGTCGGTCAGCAGCCCCATCCGGGTCTCGACGTCGGCGGCGGTGATGCGGCCTTTCTTCGCCGAGCCGTCGTAGTTCCTGCGGATCGTCTTCAGCCCGCGCTCCAGCGCGTCCGGCTTGGCCTCGACGATCGTCACCGGGATGCCGGCATTCAGGAAGTTCATGCTGATGCCGCCACCCATGGTGCCGGCGCCGATGATGCCGACCCGGGCGATCGCGCGGGTCGGCGTATCCTTGCCGAGCCCGGGGATCTTGGCGGCCTCGCGCTCGGCGAAGAAGACGTGGCGCTGGGCGATCGACTGGGCGCCGTGCATCAGGCGCTCGAAGGTCTCGCGCTCGAAGGCGATCCCGTCCGCGAACGGTTTGTTGCAGGCCGCCTCGACGCAGCGGATACAGCCCTCGGGCGCGTCGAAGCCGCGAAACTTCTTCGCGTTCGCCTTGCGGAACGCGTCGAACAGCGCCGGGTTGTCGCGCCCCTCCGCGATGCGGTCGTCGCGGTCGCGGATGCGCGGCGAGGCTTGGCCCTCGGCCAGGATGCGCCCGGCGAAGGCGACGGCGTCGGAGACCAGCGTCTCCTCCCCCGTCAGCGCGTCGACGAGGCCCATCCCGTACGCGGCCTTCGCGCCGACGGGCTGGCCCGAGGTGATGATCTCCAGGGCCTTTTGGGGGCCGACCACCCGCGGAAGACGCTGCGTGCCTCCGGCACCGGGCACGAAGCCGAGCTTTACCTCGGGCAGGCCGAGCTTGGCCGAGGGCGTCGCGACGCGATGGTGGCAGGCGAGCGCCAGCTCGAGCCCGCCACCCAGCGCCTGGCCGTGGATCGCCGCCACCACCGGCTTGAACGAGGTCTCGACGATGTCGAGCAATTCGCCGAGGCCCATGCCGCGGGGCGGCTTGCCGAACTCGGTGATGTCGGCGCCCCCGGAGAACAGCTTGCCCGAGCCGGCGAGCACGATCGCCCCGACCGCCTCGTCCGCGCCCGCTTCCGCGATCCGGTCGCGCAGGCTCTCGCGCATCGCCGTCCCGAGCGCATTCACCGGTGGCGAGGCCAGGGTGATCACGGCGATTCGGCCGTCGCGGCGGAGGCTGGTCGGAGTGTCGGTCATGCTGGTTTCCTCATCGGTGCCGCGTCCGGTTCCCTCCGGTCGTCGGCGGTTTTCGAGTTCGGGGTCCGGTCGTACCGGCCGGGCTCAGCCCGCGACGACGCCGCGCGCCCGCAGCTCCGCGATATGCTTCGAATCGAGGCCGAGTTCCCCAAGGAGCGCGTCGGTGTGCTCGCCGAGGCCGGGCGGCGGCCGTCGAACCGGCGGCCGGGCGCCGTCGAGGCGGTAAGGCGGCGCGAGTATCGGCACCCGTCCCTCGCTCAGCATTCCCGCCTGCGCCGTGCGCTCTGAGCGGACCGCCTCGTGCAGCCCCGCGACCTCGCCGCAGGGGATCCCGGCTGCGCGCAGCGCGGCGATCAGCGTCGCCCGCGGGATGCGGGCGAGTTCACGGTCGATCTCGGGCGCCAACCGGTCGCGGTGGCGCGAGCGGCCGAGATTGGTCGCGAAATCCGGATCGGTCGCGAGGTCCTCCCGTCCGACCACCGTGCAGAACCGGCGATACTGTCCGTTGTTGCCCACGGTGATGACAAGCGGTCCGTCCGCCGCCTCGAACACGCCGTAGGGTACGATCGCCGGATGCGCGTTGCCGACCCGTTCCGGGTCACGCCCGAGCGCGACCGCCGCGAGCCCGACATAGGACGTGAGGCTGAGGCCGGAATCGTAGAGCGCCATCTCGACGTGGCGGCCGCGGCCGGTGCGCTCTCGCCGATAGAGCGCAGCGAGCACCGCCTGTGCCGCGTACTGGCCGGTGAAGAGGTCGACGGC
>CAZZZJ010000372.1:0-4089 GCA_964658355.1 Beijerinckiaceae bacterium | reverse complement strand
TCCGGAAGACGACGAAGATCCGACGTCTCAGACAAACCGTCCAAAATCGAGGGGGATGTTTCTTGACGTGCCAATGAACCACTCGCTCGCTATGACGTCCGGCCCGGAGGGCATCCGTGACGGGCCGTGTCGATCCGAGGCGTCCGGTCCGCGGTCCGCCTCTCGTGTCCAGCCGGGATCGTTCCAGCCTCGTCTCGGCAGGATCCGCCATCGCCCGCATGCAGGAACGGTGATACGGCCGCTGTCATGATAGTGCCAATTACGGACCTTGTGGGATCCGATCAATGTTTCGTGCCGGTTTTTTCCCGCTTACGTGCCGTCGCCGCCACATGAGGCCCACGTTGCTGGGTCCTGTGCTGTCCGGTTTTCTCGCGCTTCTCGCCATCGTCTTCAACGGCCGGGCCGAGGCCTCACCACGCCCGGTCGACGGCACGTTCACGTTCGCGTGTGCCTATCTCGGCGACTGTCCTCTCCGGACCGTTCCGGGCGCACCCGACCGGGACGTCCGGCCGTTCGAGGGTGTCCTCGGCCGGCCCTGCACGTGGCGCGAGCGCCCGACGCCGTCGGGCCCGCGCAAGGTCCGCACGTGCTCCTGAAGGCGGTACGCCGCACCCTCGTCGTCCTCTTCGTCGGATGCGGTGCTGCCCGGTCGGCGGAGACCTGCCCGGCCCTGTTCGCCGATGGCAGCGCGCCGGTGCTGACCAACCCGAAGCTCGCGACCAGGACGCTCGCGCTATGCTTCGACGCCTATGCGGTGCTACATTCCGGCGTGGCGCGGGCTCCACTCTACGCCGCGGAGCGGCTGACGCGGGCGAGCGTCGCGGCGGCGCGGCAGGTCGAGCGCGTCGACGCCTTCCATGACGAGGACCGCGTCTCCTCGGACGATCGGGCGAGGCTCGAAGACTACGTTCACAGCGGATACGATCGCGGCCACCTGGCACCGGCAGGCGACATGCCGAGCGGCGAAGCGCAGGCGCAATCCTTCAGCCTCGCCAACATCGTGCCGCAGAACCGCGCTCTGAACCGGAGCCTCTGGGCGGCGATCGAGGAGAGCACGCGGCGGCTGGCGACCCGACGCGGCCTGCTCTTCGTCGTCACCGGGCCGGTCTTTTCCGGCGATGCGCTCGTCTCCATCGACGGTCGCGTGTTGGTGCCGACGCAGATGTTCAAGGCGATCTACGATCCGGTGGCCGGCGAGGCGGGGGCCTATCTCGCGCCGAACGATGCGGCGGGAACGTGGCAGGTCATCTCCCTCGAAGCGCTCCGCGGCGTCGCCGGGATCGATGCGTTTCCCTCGCTGCCGCCGCGAATGAAGGCGACGACGATGACGCTTCCGGAGCCGAGGGCCTTTTCCCGCGACGACCTCGGCGGCTACCGTTCCGCCGGCCGGGAGCAGACGTGGCAGGATTGGCTCTGGCGCGAGGCGGGGCGTGCGCTCCACCGCGCCGTCCGCCAGCTGCTGCGGGCGATCTTCTGAGGATCGAGACGATGAACAAGTCTGCTACGCGCGAACCCGCCTTCACGCCCTTCGCCGACGCCGCGGCGGTGCGGACCATCGGCGCGCTCTCCTTCGAAAACGGTCCCGATACGATCGCCCTCCACGGCTCCCTCGACCTCACGCGGGACGCGGCAGGGCTTGCACAGGCGCGCGCCCTCAAATCCACCGTCGACGCCATCGTGGCGACGCTCGAAGCGGCTGACCTGCCGCCCGTCATCGCCGAATCTTCGACGCCGCCGACCCGCGTGAAGAACCCCTTCGCCTGACGCCCTTTGCTCTCGACGGGCTCAGGCGATCCGCACGCTCGTCAGCGCCTCTGCGGCCCGCCGGACCTCGGCGGCGATCAGTTCCTCGCTCGCCCCGTCGATCGGCATGTCCGCAAGGAGCACCGCGACGTCGCGCTTCACGTCCTCGCGCACTTCCGGGTCCTCCTCGGACAGGCGCCCGATCAGCACGCCCATCACGATCTCCATCGCCAGCATCTTCGCGTAGAGGCGCGAGACGGCATCGAGGGGTTCGTCTTCGGGTTCGGTCATGCGTGGTCCTCGACTGAATGCGCTCGCGGTCGCGAGAATTGGCGCCCGCCTCCGACGCCCCGCAGCTCGCGTGATCTGCCGGAACGATGCCGTCGCACAAGCCCGTCCGCGATCGAACCTCGGATCCGGCTAAACGATCGGGCGGCTCAGAGAAACCTATTGGGCCGCGCAGGCCGGCGTTTCGTCCGAGTCCGGATCGGCACCGGGCGTCTTGCGCGAGGCGTCGTACAGGTCGATCGCCCGCCAGAAGGCGCCCTGTTCGTCCGACGGCCGGCGGGAGAGCGCCGTGCCGAGGAGCGACATCGCTTCGCGGGCAGGGCCGTTGCCCTGGATCTCCTGCAAAAGGCTGGCGAAGGTCGGCATGCCGGGCGCCTATCCCAGGACGTGACTCGATTTAACGCTCAAGCTCGCGGAGCGATCCGGCTTGACGGTCGCGCGCCGGAGACGCCTCCGCGAACGGCTTCGTTCTTGCCTCGCCCACAAGCCGGCCTACGATGCCGCCGGCACGCCGCGCCGCGGCGATCATGCGAAGGATTCTCGATGCTTCCTGTCAGAACCAGCCGCCGCACCGCGCTCGCCGCTCTTCTCCTGGCGACCTTGTCGCTGCCGGGGACGGCCATGGCGCGCGAGATGTCCGACGCGGCGGTCGAGGCCAAGGTCGGCAAGCCCAACGTCGTGATTCTCGCCACCGGCGGAACGATCGCAGGCGCCGGGGCCGATGCGGCCAACAGCGCAACCTACCAAGCGGCGAAGGTCGGCGTCGAAAAGCTGATCGCGGCGGTGCCGCAGATGTCGGCCATCGCCAACGTCCGCGGCGAGCAGGTCTTCCAGATCGCCTCGGAAAGCTTCACCGATGCGCAACTCGTGCAGCTGGCCAAGCGCGTGTCGCAGCTGGTCAAGCAGAGCGATGTCGACGGCGTGGTGATCACCCACGGCACCGATACGCTGGAGGAGACGTCGCTGTTCCTCAACCTCGTGGTGAAGACCGACAAGCCGATCGTCGTCGTCGGCTCGATGCGGCCCTCGACCGCCATCTCCGCCGACGGTGCGCTCAACCTGCTCGACGCGGTGGCGGTGGCCGGCAGCAAGGAGGCCGTCGGCAAGGGCGTGATGGTGACGATGAACGATCAGATCCAATCAGGCCGCGATGCCACCAAGCGCACGAACATCGTCCCGAGCGCCTTCTTCAGCCAGTGGGGTTCGCTCGGCATGGTGGTGGAGGGCAAGACCTACTTCTTCCGCAGCCTGGACAAGCGCCACGGCACGACCTCCGAGTTCGACATCGACACGATCGACGCCCTTCCGCTGGTCGCCATCGTCTACGGCTCGGGCAACATGTTCCCCGGCGCCTACAAGGCCGCGGTCGATGCCGGTGCGAAGGCGATCGTCAATGGCGGAACCGGCAACGGCTCGGTGCCGGGCTATCTCGTCGATACCCTGAAGGACATCCGCGCCAAGGGCACGCTGATCATCCGCTCGTCGCGCGTTCCCGACGGGTTCGTGCTCCGCAACGCCGAGCAGCCCGACGACACCTACGATTGGGTCGTCGCCCACGATCTCAACCCGCAGAAGGCAAAGATCCTCGCCGCGGTGGCGCTGACCAAGACCAGCGACACCAAGGAACTGCAGCGGATCTTCTGGCAGTATTGAGGCCCGACGCCCGACCATTCCGGTCGCTTTGTCGTCCGACCGCTTTCTGTAAACGTTTACAGGCGTGGTGGGCCACCTTAGAACGGCGGCAAACAGGACGGCTTCGGGGCGTTTCGCCTCCGGGCCGTCGGGGGAGCTTGCGATGACAGAGATCCATCCGGTGGTCGCGGCCGTGACGAAGCGCGTGATCGAGCGCTCGCGCGAATCCCGCGCCGCCTATCTCGAGCTGATCCGGCGGGAGCGCGAGTCCGGCGTGCATCGGCCGACGCTCGCCTGCGGCAACCTCGCCCACGGGTTTGCGGCGTCCGGCGAGGACAAGGCTGCGATCCGCTCCGGCCGCGCGATGAACATCGGCATCGTCACCGCCTACAACGACATGCTCTCGGCGCATCAGCCCTACGGACG